>JAHIVV010000019.1 GCA_018816525.1 Elusimicrobiota bacterium | reverse complement strand
TTAGGCAGGTAGATTTCCCCAATTTTAAAAAACTCAATCAACCCTTTCAACCCTGCATAATGAGTCCACTTATCAGTTGTAATCAGTATTTTGTCTATCTTTGTGATTCCCTGTGATAACAAGAAGGGCTGGTAAACCCACTTTCCCACACCCGCGTCAGCGCCTCCGCAATCAACAAATATCTTTTTATTGTCAGGTGTTTTAACAAAAACCGAATCACCAAGGCCCACGTCAAGGAAAGTAACTGTAAGTTTACCGTTTGACTGCAATATCTTGTAGGAAAAAAACACAAAAATCAGCAAAAAGGCTAAACCAAATAATTTATATAGGTTTCTTTTAAACTTGAAGACTGCTATTAAAATAATGTAGTAGCTAATTATGAATACTAATGAAGGGGCGCCTGTATATACATTCGCAAAAGGGCATTTTGCAAAAAATGCAGTCATACTTAAAAGAACATTTGCGGACAAATGGCAGGCCCAAGTTGTTACTGGAAGCGCAAAAGGAAAAAACATATACGCAAAAAACTGGATAAAACACAACCAAAGGATTATACCAACGTACGGCACTACTACTAAATTAGATAACAGCCCGATCCCAGAAACTTTATAAAAATATTTGGCTAAAAGGGGAGCAGTTGCAAGTTGTGCGGAAAGCGTTACAAAAAACAGAAGTAAAATATATCTTAGTATCTTCGGTAGAGAGAATTTAAAGCTATCTGCAAGTTTAGGCGCGATATACACCAACCCCAGGCAGGCCGCAAACGATAATTGCATACTGGCTCCAAAAAGCGCCTGAGGGTCAAAAATAAGAATAATCAGCGCAGATAATGCAAATGCGTGATACAGAGCCCTTTCGCGCGACAATAGGTAGCACAAAATAATTGCAAGCGCGAGAACCGTAGCCCTGACTACCGGCGGATTTGCCCCCGTAGCAAAACAATAAACAACAATCGGGACAATCAAAAATACATTTCTCAGTTTGTTTGAAATAGGCAGTAACTTGAAAGCAAAAAAGAAAACAGCCACTACATAAACAACATTCATCCCTGAAACAACCAGGACATGCATAAGGCCGGAATCAATAAACTCGGCGCTTACTTCAGGAGGAATTTCACTCTTTTCTCCCACAAACATTGCTTCCAGCACGCCCCCTTCGGGAGTCTCTGCCGGCAGATTTTTTCTTATAGAATCAATCATCTTTGCGCGGATAGAGTCAATCATCCTGTAGAATAACGGTGTTTTTCCCTTTTTAATTATTTCGTATTTATTGACAGAGATTATCCCGGAATATCCTTTTCTCATCAAGTAATTGCCATAGTCAAACTGGCCCGGGTTTCTTGGTTGCGGTAAAGGCAGTATTTTGCCTGTAATTTTTAAAACATCAAACTGTGAAACACTATTTTTTGTATTGTAACACCTGGCGAGTAAAATTGTCTTTCGGCCTGAAATCAGAGTACTGACAGGAAATTCGATTCTGTTTGTTTTTACTTCCAGAGGGGCTTCCACTTTAACAACGAGTTCAGCTTCCTGGTTAATGCGCTGCGAAATGCTATTAACCTTGCTTAAAAAATACCCGCGCTGGTCAAGCACAATAAGGGCAACTATATAGGCCAGCACAAGCCATATAAATCCTTCATTATAAAATCTTCTGCCAATTTTATGCATTATCTTTTAGCGGGTTTCCCAGGAATTTTCACCAAGCACAGATTTAAGTTCGGCAAATAGTTTATCGGTAAGATTTACACAAAGAGGGGTTTCTATTATTACTTCTTTGTGAGCGTGTGAAATTATTTTAAAAAATACCTTAGTGTGGCCTTTGGATTTTTCCAGGAATGATTTTAGCTGGCCGACAAATGCATCATCTACTCCGGCGGCGGTAAATTTAAGGTAAATTTCCTTTATCTCTTCAGTCACTTTTACTTCGTATTTTTCCAATGAAACTATATCATCAGCAAGCAGGGTAGGCTTTTCATCGCGGGTGCTTATTTTTCCTTTAACTACCACCAGCGCTTGATTTAAAATATATTTGTTTAGCGAAACATGACTTTTTGGGAATACCAGCACTTCCACTTCTCCATCGAAATTTTCCAGGCTGAAACGCGCCATCTGTTCGCCTGTCTTCTTGACAGCTAGGCGCTTAATGCTCGTTATCATCCCTGCAAGCCTAATAGGCACATTATTATCCTGGGGCAGGGCGTTAATTTTATGTGTTGATGCTGTCTCAATGAGATGTTTATACTGCCCGAGCGGGTGCCCGGAGAAATAGAAACCAAGAACTTCCCTTTCAAAACCCAAGACTACATGGTCTGCCCAGGGAGAAAGCTCCTTATTGCTGTCTTGTTTAATCTCAAAAAGCACTTCCTGGCCTTGAGCTAATTTGTTTTTTTCATTTGTTAAAAGCTCCAGCTGGTCCATTGCTTTTGAACGCACATAAGAAGGCAGAGAAACCTTTTCTTTTAAGCCTGTAAAATCAAAAGCGCCCGCTTTTATGAGAGATTCAATAACCTTTTTGCTCACCTGGCGCGTGCCCATTCTCAAACAAAAATCCTGCAACGACTTGAAGGGCCCGTTCTTGCGCCTATCTTCAATAATTTCTTTTGCCGCCGCTTCTCCGACATTTTTTATTGCCAGCAGTCCAAAACGGATTTTATTGCCCTCAATTCCAAATATAGTGCCGGATTTCTGCACGTCCGGTGTAAGAACCTCGATACCTGACGCCTTCGCTTCCTGCACGTACATCACCAGGCGGGTTCCTTCCTCTTTTGCAAGAGATCCCCTGCCGATTTCGCTTGTAAGCAGTGCGCAGGTATATTCGATAGTATAATTTGCTTTTAAATAAGCGGTCCTATAGGCAAGCATACCGTAAGCAGCCGCGTGAGATTTATTGAACCCATAACCCCCGAAGTGGACTATCAAATCAAAAATCTTTTTTGCTATTTTTTTATCTACATTGTTCTTCTTTGCTCCTTCTAAAAATTCATGTTCCTGTTTGTCCATCTCATCCTGGATTTTCTTACCCATGGCTTTGCGCAACACATCCGCCTGGCCTGCGCTGAAACCCGCAAGTTTCTGGGCAATTTGCATAACCTGTTCCTGGTAAACAATAACACCATAAGTGTCTTTTAATATGGATTCCAGAATGGGATGGTCATACTTAATTTTTGTTTTTTGATGTTTTCTGGAAACAAAATCATCTATCATTCCGGAACCCATGGGGCCCGGGCGGTATAAGGCAACAAGCGCAATAATATCTTCAAAAGTAGTAGGTTTGAGTTTTCTTAAAAGGTCTTTCATGCCGGGAGATTCCAGCTGAAATACGCCGGAAGTATCGGCGGCCTGAAGTAGTTTAAAAGTTTTTTCGTCGTCAAGCTTAATAGTTTTTCTGTCAAAGTTCTTGTTTTTATATTCATGAATCAGTTTTTCCGCTTCATCCAGCACAGTCAGGGTGCGCAGGCCCAAAAAGTCCATTTTCAGCAGGCCTAGTTTTATTAAGGCATCATCGTTATATTGGGTGGTTATTACTTCCTGCTCGCCAATTAATTTACGCGTTGCTTTGGTGAGCGGGGCAAATTTTGTTATTTCATCTTTGGCTATCACTATACCTGCGGCGTGCACGCCCTTATGGCGTTTAACGCCTTCAAGTTTCATAGAGATATCTATAACGCGCTTTATTCTTTCGTCAGTTTTATAAATATCTTTTATTTCTTTTACATTGTTTATTGCCTGATAAAGAGTGGTGCCCGGCGGGATAAGTTTTGCAATTCTGTCGCCGTCAGTGGGCGCAAAACCCATAACTCGGGCAACATCGCGCACAACAAGCCGCGCCTGCATGGTACCGAAAGTAATAATCTGCGCAACGTTTCTTTCGCCGTACTTATTTCTTACATATTCGATGACCCTGTCCCGGCCCTGGTCTGCAAAATCGATATCCAGATCCGGCATGGTTTTTCTGTCCGGGTTAAGAAATCTCTCAAAAAGCAGGCCGTATTTAAGCGGGCAGATATCGGTAATTTCAAGTGAATAAGATACAATTGAACCGGCGCCGGAACCTCTTCCCGGGCCAACGGGTATTTTGCAATCTTTGGCGTATTGAACGAAATCATTTACAATCAGAAAGTATTGGGCAAAACCCATTTTATTTATTACGGAAAGTTCAAAATCCAGGCGGCCCTGTATCTCCGGAGTGATTTTTTCATAACGTTTCTTCAGGCCTGCTTCACAAAGTTTTTTTAAATAAGATTCAGGAGTTTCCCCTCCCGGAACCTCAAAATGAGGAAGATAGGTCTGGTTAAAATTTAACGTAAGGCTGCATTTTTCGGCAACTCTGAGCGTATTTTTAGTTGCGTCGGGAATATGGCTGAACAACTTTATCATTTCTTCCGGTGTTTTATAATAAAATTGGTCGGTAGAAAAACGCAGGCGGTTGGGGTCGTCAATTTTCTTGCCTGTATCTATGCATAAAAGGACTTCGTGAGCGAAAGCGTCTTCCTTGCGCAGGTAATGGCAGTCGTTAGTGGCAACGACCGGTGTATTTGTTCTCTTTGCTATTTCAAGCAATTTTGGAATAAGCGCCTGCTGCTCAGGCATTCCATTATCCATAAGCTCTATGTAAAAATTATCTGCACCAAAAATATTTTGATAATCGCCAACCACTTTTAGCGCCTGTTCATTTTTATTTATTTGCAGAGCTTGCCCCAATTCTCCCTGCATGCAGGCAGACAACGCAATAAGCCCCTGGCTGTATTTAGTTAGAACTTCCCTGTCAACCCGGGGTTTGTAATAAAAACCTTCCAGATAACCCAGGGTTACTATATGCATAAGGTTTTCATAACCTTTCAGGTCTTTAGCCAGCAATACAAGATGATAAGTTCTCCCGCTGCCTGCCTGGTTTGGTTTATCAACCTGCTTAATAAACCTTGATTTGTCAGTTACGTAAACTTCACACCCGATTATAGGCTTAATTCCTGCATTTATACAAGTAGAATAGAATTCGATAGCTCCGGACATGGTGCCATGGTCAGTGATAGCCAATGCAGGCATTTTATAATTGGCAATAAACTTTATCATTTCGGAAGGGCCGCCCTTGTCATCAACTATGCGGCAGGCGCCGTCGAGAAGCGAATATTCAGTATGATTGTGAAGATGTACAAATTCCGCGTGAGACATTGAACCTCGGGGGCCGTCTATTTTTTAATGATTCAGAAATGCCAGTATTACTGTGCCAAAATAAAACCCTACAAAAACCCAACCCTGCCACCTGGCAAGTTTCCCTCTTGCGAGGCTGATAGTAGCAAAAACTGTCAAGATAGTCATATAAATAAATGAAGGAGTAATTATCCCATGAACAATTCCTGAACCTTTATATAATGCCACCAATCCTATTGTCCCCAAAAGCAAGCTGTTATGATTAACCTTAGAACCAATAAAATTGCTTATTGATATTTCAGCGAGCTCTCCGTTTCTAAGCACCGTTATGTATGCCGTTATTTTTTCCGGCATTTCAGAGGCAATTGGCCCGAGCAAAATTGCGATAATAACCGGGCTTATCCCCACAACATGCGCAAACTCAATCATGGAATCTACAAATGGCTCGGAACAAAGGAAAATAATTATACCCCCGACAAGCAAGAATATAATACTCTTCAAAAGATTAACATTTTCATACTCGCCTTCGGCTTTTTTCTGTGCTTCTTTATAAAATTTTATGGCGATAGTGGCAATGTGATACATATAGATAAAAAATAAACCTACGAGTATGATACTGTCTTTTAAATCATAGCTATTGCCCCCTTCAATCGCAAGAGCAAAAGCAATAACGGCTGTAATTAAAAGGTATAGAGCGTCAACTTTGGTATTTTCGGAAAGATGAATTATTTTGACCGGCTTTTTGCTAAGCTTTGATGTAGCAAGGAGAATTACCATGCCATAACCCAATGTAACAAGCAGAGAGCAGGCTCCGACAGCTGAGCCAATAGCCATTGCATATTGGCCTTTTAACGAAGCCCAAATAACAAAGAGGTATTCCGGCAAAGTAGTAATCAGAGCGAGAACTATGCTTCCGGTGAAATTTACACCGAATTTCTCAGCAAACATCTCGGCGCCATAGCTTAAAAGCGCTGCTGCAGCGGTAATCAGCAAAAGCAAACCAATAAAAGTCAGTATTATAACCATACTCCCCTCATATTCCCAAATCGGTCGGCGCCCTTCCGATCAAGCGCAGCAATTCAAGAGTTTCTTCAACCTGTTTTGCTGCCTCCTTGTTTGTGCCGGCACGATCCGGGTAAATTTCATAATATTTTCTGTATTTTTGCGGAGTCAGGTTTATCATCAATGAATTTCCGCCGGACATCAATCCCAATTTTGCTCCATTTTCTTTATCCAGCGTTTCCATTGCCGTGGTAACCAGTATTTTTGCTTCAGGATTCAGTATTCTTGCGCGGGCAATTGCTGTTAAGACAATATCCATTGTAGGCAATTTAGCATCTGCAAGCGGCGTCTGGGGATGCGGTATAAATGGTCCGAACGAAAACATATCAGTACCAGGAGAGTTAGTAAGTTCTATATCATTTATCAAATCTGCTTCTTCCTGTCCCGGAAGGCCGACAAGAAAACCCGTAAAAATCAGGTATCCCATATCCCTCAAGTTCTTTATCAACTCAATTCTTTTATCATAATCACTTTCAGGTTTTAGTTTTTTGAATAACTCCGGATTACTTGTTTCAAACCTTAAAAGAACTCCCCTGGCGCCTTCTTTGTAAAGCTTTTGATAGGTTTCCCGGATTCGTTCACCAAGGCTTAAAATTAAAAGAATGGGCGATTTTGACATTATCCGTTTTACGATTTCAACAAGTTTTTCGTCCGTATATAAATCATCCTCGCCTGACTGTAAAACAAGCGCTTTAAAACCAAGTTTATTGATTGCATTTTCAGCAGTTTCTACTATTTCATCAACGCTCATCCTGTAACGTTCAATTTTTGCATTGTCTTTTCTCAACCCGCAGTAAGCGCAGTTATTTTTGCAGTAATTTGAGAATTCTATTATTCCGTGAACACAGCATGCGTTGCCCAGGTGTTTATGGCGCACTGCATTGGCTTTATCAAACAAGCTTTTTGTATTTTTTGCCAGTTTTGCATCTATTTCCTGTAATTCAAAGAAAAGTTCCTTCCAGGATTCCAATACCGGCAGGGCTTCCCTTTCGGACATGCGCTGTATTACAAAACCGCCCTGGGCATAGATATATTCGCCCAGTTTGAGGTCATAGAACTCATTTCTGGCTTTTCTTTTTTCGCCGAAATATTCCACAGTGACTGTTTTATCGTTTATTTCTACTACTTTTCCGGGAATTGCATAACACATTGTTTCACACCTGTTTAAAAATAAAGGTCGCGCTCGCCTTTTAGTATTTTTTCCAGCTTCTCTTTTACTTCATCACGCATACCTCTATTTTCTATTTTTTCCAAGTAATGTTTTATAACCTTATTGCCTAATTTATAAGTCCCGTTAGTTTTGGCGAAGTCTTCAAGATACTCGGCGAATGTAAGCAAACCGTTGGGGCGGCAGAATTTATGTATTTCGCCCGGTTTGGATAACTCCATAAAATGTTCGCCGGTCCTGCCCAGGCGGTAACAGGCCGTGCAAAAACTGGGCAATAATTTATCTTTCAAAATATTTTTTATAACTTCTTTTAAAGGGCGTTCATCAGAAATCTCAAACTGGCCGTTAAGTTTTCCTTTCCCATAACCGCCTACAACAGTAACTGACGCGGCGGAAGCCTGAGAAATGCCTATCTGGAAAGCTTTCTTCCTGATTTGCGCGCTTTCCCGGGTGCTGATTATCATTCCTGTATAAGGGACAGCTAATCTTAGGATTGCAATTAGTTTCAAGAAATCATTATCAGATACTTTATATTCCGGCTTATAGGTTACACCCGGCGCCGGCCTGAACCTGGGCACAGAAATTGTGTGCGGGCCTACTCCATATTGTTTATCAAGGTACTTTGAGTGAGAAATTAATCCTAAAACTTCAAAACGCCAGTCATATAAACCAAATAGAACACCCAGCCCTACGTCGTCAATTCCGGCCTTGAACGCTCTTGTATGCGCGGTTACCTGCCTGTCATAATCAGCTTTCGGGCCCTGGTGAAGCTTATTAAATGTTTCGCGGCGGTAGGTTTCCTGAAAAAGCTGATAGGTGCCTATTTTTGCTTCCTTTAATCTGCGGTAATTTTCTACGGTTGTTGCCGCAATGTTCACATTTATCCGGCGGATATTTCCTTTGGGCGTTTTTACTGAATATATTTTTTCAATGGCTTTAACTACGTAATCAATCGTGTTGTTATCCGGATCTTCGCCCAGCTCAAGCAGAACCCTTTTATGCCCGGTATTTATTAAGTGTTTTACCTGCTCGCCAATTTCATCGAATGATAATCTTTTACGCTTAAATTCCTTATTTTCTTTATGGAAATTGCAGTATTGGCAGTCATTAACGCAATAATCTGAAATATAAAGAGGCGCAAAGAAAACCAGCCTTTCCCCGTAAATTTCATTTTTAATATTGGAAGCAACTTTGAATAACTCTTTAATTAGCCTTCGGTCTTTAAGATTAACAAGATAGCCGGCATCATCAAGCGTTAATCCGTTTTTCTGAGAAGCTTTTTTGAGGATTTTGCGTATCTTGCTCGAAGATGGTTTTTGGGTTTTATTTAATATCCCATTAATCAACGATTCATCGATTATCTTTTGACTCATTTTTCACCTGAAATGCTGTCTATGTAAACATCTTTACCGAATAAAATATCTATATTTTTGCTCTTGCATTGAGGGCACCCTTGCAACCCGATGTTATGGGTTGTTATTTCCCCGCCGCACCGGCTGCATTTTGCGGATAAGTTTTCAACGATAATCTCTAATTCAGCGTTTTCGGCTATCGTTCCCGGGAAAATATGGTCAATAAAGCTGTGCCTTAATAAATCTTCCAGGATACCGCTGGCTTCGCCGTTTTTAATAACAATTTTCGTTATTTTTTTAAGCGAGTTCCTGGCGGCTTCAGCTTTTATTTTTTCAAAAAGATCTCTTGCTATACCGGTTTCATGCATTGGATTTTTACTCTGACTTTCTATAGGATGGTTTGGACGACTTACTCGGCTACTTTTTCTTTGACTTTTTCAACCTTTTTAAATCTTTAATATCTTTATTTCGTCCAAAATATTCCTTCAATCTGATCAAATCCTTTTTCGAAACAAAACATACCTGTGTCCCCTTAAAAGTTCCGATTTCTTTATGAGAATAGGCCTCTTCAAAAGACAGCCCTTTTTGAGTATTAAAAATATCTATCCTATTCGGCTCCTGACCGATAAAAAATATCTCTTTATCTCCTAATAATGTTTCCCTGCCAATTTCAATCCCGCAGAATTCCTTTATTGCTTTTACGCATTTTTCAGCGTTAGCTTCTGTTTTCCTAATCCAAAAATCAATATCCTGGGTTTCTCTGGGTATTTTTGTGTGAAATATAGTGGAATAGGCACCGATAACAAGGTAATCAACCTTGTTTTTATTAAGAAGCTCTATAAATTCTCTATAATCGTTCTCAACCTGCTTTTCTTGTACCATACGAAGACCTGTTTATCTCTTCAGAATCCTTAGATTCAAAAAAATTCTTTCTCCTCTTTCTTATCTTTGCTAATATAACTAGAGCAGTTTCAAAATCTTTCGCTATATTTAAAGATTCAACTTCTTCGTGCGTGCCTGTCCCAAAAAACATTTTCTGCCCATTTTTATTGATTGTTTTTATTTTCATGTTTACTGCATCCGTAAAGAAATAATTAGTACTAGAGGCACGAAACATCCCGTAGCTACAGGTGAATTGAGTAATATTTTACAAAATATAAAGCGGGTTTTCAATGAAACGTATTACAAAATTGTTACCATGGGCAAATTCCTGGTTATTTTCTGAAGGGTTACTTTATGCCGTATTCATCGAAAAGATGAACGGCACGGCGGCATTTGGGGCAGGATAACTTGAATAAATCGGCACGGGAAGTGCCCTTAATATCCGGGTTTGGGATATTGTTTTGGCTGACGCCTAATTGCTGCTGAAGGTTTGTTAATAAAACATAGTTGCCATAAGCCATAGGCCCGAGTTTTTTGGCAGTCCAAAGCAGCTGGTCAACCGGAGCGATTATTTCACCGCATTTCTGGCATATAAGCAGTTCTTTTTCAACTTCTGAAAAGAGCGTTTTCCTGTCAAAAACCGAAAGGTCATATTCCGTATTTGAAAGTTTCACCCCTTCCTGGGTAGTGCAAAGCCTTTCGCATTGCGCGCAAAAAATACAGAGGTCATAATGCCAGATAACTTTGCGTTTATTGTTTTCATTTAGCACTTCAATAGCGTTTGCCGGGCACACTTCCGCGCAGGCGCCGCAACCGATACAGCCTTTTTCGTTTGGGATAGGTTTTCCCCTGAAGCGTTTTTCGGGAGTATGGGGTTCGTAAGGAAACCGATTGGTATAGGGACCCTTAAAAACCGCCTTAATTGCTTCCCCTAATTCTCTTAATTTTGGGTATTTCATTTTGTTTTATCTTCTTCGTATTTATCGCAAACAGTTTTTTCCCATTGTTTTACCCCGGAAAGATGTGCTGCGCGGGAAATTGCATGAGCTGAAACCGGTGCAGTTAAAAGTAAAAACACAGCGCAAAATAACGCTTTTATTCCTACATCGTTGAATCCGTGTATTACAAAAACACCAACCATAATGCCGCAAGTGCCGAACGTCACGCATTTTATTGATGCATGAAGCCTGTTATAAAGGTCCGGCAGTCGCACCAGCCCCAGGCAGCCGATAAAATCAAACAATATTCCTATTCCTATAAACACATAACCTATTATTTCAATCATCGAAGCTTTTCCCCTCTAAGAATTTTGCTAAAGCTATAGTGGCAATGAAAGACTGAAGAGCCCAGGCGATAGCTATTTCAATAAAAAATGTCCTTTTTGTGAATACGGTCATAATTCCGCAAAAACCGATCACCAGAACACCCAAAATATCTATTGCAACAACACGGTCCGCCGGAGTAGGGCCTTTATAAATTCTCCAGAGACACATAAAACATGAAGGCAACAACAGATTGATAGCCCGCAAGAACCCTGATAATTCCATGGTGAAATTAAAATATATATAAGCACCCAAAACTAGTAAACCTATAAACCATTTAAAAAATCTCATTACTTCCTTCTTTACACCCAATGCTATTCGAATATTTTTTCTAATATTGGTTCGTACTTTCCTATTATAATTTTAGTAGCTTCTTCTATATCCTGAGTAACCACGTTCATCCAATGCACATAAAGAAATCCATTTTCGCTGTCCACATCAATTGTGAACGTTCCTGGTGTTAGTGTTATTGTGTTTGCCAGGTATGTAAGCGCCGCATCGCTTTTGAGTTTGGTTCTAATTTTTACTATCCCGGGATTTATCGGTAAATTCGGATGAAGAATCCTGTATGCGCCGTCGATATTGCCTTTTATCATCTCCCAGAAAAAAATTAAAAGGTAGTAAACTGCCCAAATATACCTTCTGGGTTGTTTCAATTTCCAGGGATTGCGAATAAACAAATCGCCCACAGCCCAGGCAATGAATAAACTAACCAACAAACCTACAAGAACAAATTGCCAATTAAGCGACCAGGTTAGCGCCAGCCACCACGCAAATGCAAGAATGAATGAAAGTATTCTGCTTTTCATATTTTTATCCCGTTAAGCAAGACACTAACCGCCGGGTCAAACACAAATGACCTTATAGCAGGCACGAGCAATAAACCAAAACCAATACACATTAAAGACAGTATGATCATTGACAAGCACATTAACCAGGGAACTTCTTTCAATTCTTTCCACTGTTCTTTTAGCTCGCCAAAAAAAGCGTATTTTTGCACTTTTAAAAAACTTGACAAGGTCAGCAGGCTTACAACAACCGCAATGAACCCCAGCCAGAATTTTCCCGCCTGAATACAGGCGAAAATTATTATAAATTTTGACCAAAATCCGTTGAAGGGAGGAATCCCCGCGATTGACATAGAGGCTATTAAACTCGTACTGCCCGTTATAGGCATCTTGCCGGAAAGCCCGCCCAATTGTTTCAAATCACGCGTGCCTGTTGAATATTCTACTGCGCCTGCATTTAAAAACAGCAGGCTTTTAAAAACACTATGATTTACCAGGTGAAACAAACCGCCCAGAATACCAAGCGGTGTCCCTAACCCTATACCTAATAATATATAGCCTATCTGGCTTATGGAATGATATGCCAGCAGCCGTTTGAAATCCCACTGGTAAAAAGCGAGCAGTACCCCTACAACCATTGAAATACATCCAAGAACAATTATAACTTCTTTTAATTGAGCATTCATTCCTATTACGTTAAACAGAACCCTGATAAGGGCATATACTCCCAATGATTTAATCAGCACTCCAGAAAGAAGCGCTGAAATCGGCGATGGCGCCGAAGAATGGGCGTCCGGCAGCCAGGCGTGAAAAGGCACAATAGCCGCTTTAGTCCCAAACCCGACAATAAAAAGAACCACAATAAAATTAATAAGTTTAGGATTCGGCTTTGCAGAAAGCACCCGGGCAATATCAGCCATATTTAGAGTTGAGGCGTATGCGTAAAGCAGGCCTATTCCTAATAGAACCATGAGCAAACCGACACTGCTCAAAACCGCATATTTAAACGACGCTTCAAGCTGTTCCGGCTCAACTACATATGACACAAGTATATAAGATGCTATTCCGCCTATTTCTATCCAGACAAAAAGATTAAAAATATCCCCGGTAAGCAGCGCAGCGTTCATACTTGCGTGCATAACCAGAAATAACGCAAAATAAATCCATTTTGAAGTATATTTTTCTATATAAGGGATGGAATAAATCGCAGCCATGAGAACAACCACGTTAACAACGGCAAGGAAAAGAAGGCTCAAACCGTCACCGACAAGAGTTATGCCCAATGGCGGCGCCCAGCCGCCGATATTATAAGTAAAAACTTCTTTTGCCAACAATAATTTAATTGACAATATACTAAGAATTGCGGGAATAAACCATCCCATAAAATAGCTGATATGTTTTGAATATTTCCCAGCAAGAAATATTATAAATGCGCCGCAAAGAGGCAAAATAATAAAAAGCGTTAACATTTTGTTGACGTTATCCTTTTAAACGGTTCACTTTTCTTATATCATAAGTACCGTATTTTTCGTAAATGCGCATTGCAATTAACACAAGTACAAATGTTATAGCAAGCCCTATAACGACATTTGTAAGAATTATTGTCTGCACAACCGGGTCAACCATAATCTCCGGGCGGGGCTCTTTCAGCGAAGAAAATATCGGCACAGTCCCGCTATTTTTATAACCTATAAGAATGAAAAAAAGGTTCACTGCATATTCCATTATCGCAAGCCCTATTATTATTTTAATCAGGTTCCTTTTTATCAGTATCGCATAAAGCCCGAGGCAAAATAATACCAAACATAAAAAATATTCCGTCACAGTTTCCTCCCAGTGTTCTTATCTCCGCCGCCCGGTTTATAAACTATTAAGGCTAAAAATATCGCGCAAAATCCTGACGCAACAGTAAGAGATATTGCCAGGTTCATCAAAGGCATTATGCCGGAACTAAAAAGCGAAAAAGGCTGCCCTATGTAATCAACTCCGGGTTTCCGGAAAAAATTATATAAGAAGGCTCCCTTAGTGAAACCAATTATCCCCAGCAATAAAAATGAAAACGCCCCCAGCCCGATACAAAGCTTTATGGCTCTTTCAGTTATTCTTTTGAAAGCGACATCTTTACCAAAAGCAAGCATTATATGGATAATTGAGAGCGCAACTATTATACCGCCGGCAAAACATCCGCCGTGTACCAGGTGTCCGTTCATAATGAAATACATGCCGAACATCAATATTAGCACTACGGTGTACCGGGTTATGGTTTTTACAATAAGGGTCATTCCCTGGGCGGGTTTCTTTATCATTTTTTATCCTTATTTACGTATATTTTCTTCCTGGCAATAACAACAACGCCTATAGCTGCGGTAAAAGCAATTACAATTTGCGCAAGCATATCAAACGACCGGTAATCGAGCATTATTGCAGATACGATGTTAGGAACTCCTGTCTGCCTGAACCCGTCTTTTAAATACAAAAAGCTGAGTTTCATGGCCGGGTTCCCGAATTTTGGAATTTCCAAAATAGCCAGGCTGGCAAAAACAAGAAAAAGCCCCATAAGTATAACGCTTATAGAAGTGGCAATGAATCTTCTTTCTCTTACATTTACCGTATCTTTTATACCGACAGCGCGTATAAGAATAACCAGCGATAAAATTTCAACGACAAGCTGCAGTATTGCAAGGTCAGGCGATTGAAGAAGGAGAAATACAATAGCAAGCCCGAGCCCAACAGCGCCGATTGAAACAACAGCGCCCAGCAAATCCGATGTGCCTATGGCAATAGCTGCTGCGATAATCATAAATACAAGTAAAACCTGAATCTGTATCATAAGTGATTCCTAATGCCCGGTTATTATAAAAAATAAAACTATTATTCCTAAAACACTCCAGGCAAGGTATATATGCATATTGCCCGTATGAATTTCAGAAAAAACCCGGGCAATTGCTATCACGACACTTTTACCTACATCATATATGTCAAAAACCTTCTTTTGGGCCAAAGCATATATTTTCTTTAAAATAGTAATATCTTGTATTGTCTGGTAGAAATCCACTCCGGTAACTCTTACTTCTTCCGGCAGGCTTTCACCCCCGATAAAAGCTTTCTCCCGCCTTATTTTTGAACCAAGCGCATTGCTTAATAAGTAAATTAATCCGCCGGCAATCAGGCAGCTAATGATTAGCAGGCTCGCAAGCCCCGGCTGCCAGAGTCCCGGCAGTCCGGCCGTTACTCCGGGGATATTTAACGCTGCCAGGGCAGGAAAAATGAAATACTTTAACGGAAAACCAAAAGCGAAGACGCCGAACACTGCGCAAAGCAGCGCTAAAACTGCCTGCGGTATCCACATTTGCCAGGAAACGTCTCCCGTGCCTGTCTGAGCAGTTTGGGGTTTTTGAGCGAAAAATATTGCATGAATAAGTTTCATAAAACTGGCTAGTGTAAGCGCTGAACCAAACATGGCCGCTACGAGAATCAGCACAACAGCTAAACGCCCGCCTGAAATCATAAGTTTTTCTATAAGCCCCTGGTAAATCATCCATTTGGAAACAAATCCGTTAAACGGAGGAACACCGGAAATTGACAGGGACGCAATAACAAAAGTTATAAATGTTATCGGCATGCTTCCGCGCGAGGCAAGCCCGCCAAGTTTATCCAAATCGGTGGTGCCTGTTTTCTGTTCAACCGAACCGCCGCACAAAAATAAGCAGGATTTGTAAATTGCATGGTTCAACATATGAAATATTCCGCCTGCTATTCCTATGGGATTCCCTGTTCCTATTCCCAATACCATATAACCAACCTGCGAGACCGCGTGGTAGGAAAGAAGTCTTTTCAGGTCATGCTGAATCATAGCCATAAAAACTGCGGCGATAATCGTAAATACCCCGATGAGCATCAACAACATAGAAAGCCCCGGGGTTAAGGTAAAAACATTTAATGAAATCCTTGCCAGTAAATAAATGCCCAGCAATTTATCCAAAGACGCAGGTAAAAATGCTATAACCGGCGATGGCGAAACTTCAGCCATATCAGGAATCCAGGTATGAAACGGCATCGCCCCCGCTTTAGCAAAAGCGGCAAATGCAAGGCACAAGAAAGCTATAATTGATAGTTTAGAGTTTAAAGTTGAGAGATGTATTTTATCTATCTGCATCGTGCCGGAAAGGAAAAATATTATTGCTATGCCAAGAATCATAAAACAATCGGTACCGCCGATGATTATAAAAGTTTTTTTAGCAGCAGCATTCCCTGAAGGATAGGTCTGTATGAGCATATATAACGTAAATCCTAAAAATCCCCAAAAAACAAGTAAAAGAATAAAATTATTTGAAAGAATAGCGCCGAAGGATGCGCTTAAAGACCCCAGGATGCAGGCATAATAGATATTCATCCTGGAACCTGCTTTGAAATACTTCAATGAATAAAGAACAACTAAAAATCCAAAAACCCCGATTGCCAAAACAATGAATTTATTTAAGTTGTCTATTTTGAAAAGCTCATAACTCAAAAACTGGTAATTGGCTATAGGCATCAAGAAAACCATATAAGCCAAAAGCAGGCATACTGCCGATGCTGTTACAGCTATTGTTTTAACAAAAAAATCATTTTTCCTGGGCAAAAGCAGGCAAAGGGCGCCGGATAAAAATGATATAAGCAGTAAGTTAGCTATTAATTCCATATTCCTTCTTTAATTGCTGGGTTTTTTCCTGGCTTAATCTTATCAAATCTTTTCCCGAAAGAATTCTTTTATCTGTTTTTTTATCAATAACAACACATCTCTCCGTACAACAATAACAGGGATCAACAGCGCCGAGCGTTATTGCAGCATCTGAGATAGTTCCGCGCGTTGCGGCTATCTGGTTTGTAGCTACATTCATATATGAAGGAGCCCTTATTTTATGCCTGACAGGCCGGTTTGAACCGTCGCCGCGCACATAGTGAAAAACTTCCCCGCGGGGCGCTTCATGGCGGCCTATTCCCTCGCCGGCAGGAATTGTTTGTATTTTCATGTCAAAATTACCTTCAGGTTCTTTTTTCAAACCTTCAAGACAGCCTTTAATAATCTTGATCGATTCATACATTTCTAAAATCCTTACAACCATTTTATCAAAAACATCTCCATTCTGCCTGGTGATAACTTTCCAGTTAACCATGCCATAAGCGGCATAAGGGCTGTCCCGACGAATATCAATATCTATACCGCTGGCTCTGGCTATAGGCCCCACTGCGCAATAATTTATCGCTTCCTGTTTTGTAAGCGTGCCGACGCCTTTCGCGCGGGCTTGAATTACAGGGTCGTCCATAACAGCGCCCTTGAAAAGGTCTATGGCAGGAATCAAATCGTCGCACATTTTCATAATTCTTGGAATGTCTGCATTAATTATATCAAGCCTCACTCCGCCAATTTTAAACATTGCGTAATGCTGCCTGTTTCCCGTTATAAATTCAAATAAATCAAGCAGTGGTTCCCTGTACTTCCAAACCCACATCCAGACAGTATTGTAGCCGATAAAATGGCCCGCAAGCCCCAGCCACAGTAGATGGGAGTGCAACCGTTCCATTTCTCCTATGATTGACCTGATATATTTTATTCTGTCGTTTACTTTTATATCTGCAAGGTCTTCAACAGCATTTACATAAGCAAACGGATGCGATGTCGAGCATATTCCACAGATTCTTTCTACCGCAAAAGCGACCTGGTCAAAATGTTTGCTCTCGGCTAGCTTTTCTATACCGCGATGGTTATACCCCAGTTCAATATCAAGTTTTGTTACGTTTTCCCCTTCAACATAAAGCTTGAATAACTCCGGCTCTTCCTGGAGAGGGTGATAGGGCCCTATCGGTATAACAGTCTGTTTCTTTTTTTCTTCCGTCATAAAATCCTTATTCCGTCTGCCTGAGCGGATATTTGCCGTCCGGCCAGGATGAATCCAACAGTAATTTTTTTAAGTTTGGGTGATTTCTGAAATTAATACCCAGCATTTCGCACATTTCTCTTTCAATCCATTCAGCTCCTACGAAAAGAGGCGTGATAGAATCTATTTCCGGTTTCTCTTTTTCATTTAAGAATACCCGTAAAGTAACCACTTCGCCGGTTTTGTCATAAGAGAAATGATAAAGAATTTCAAAACCGCTGCGAATATGAATACCCGTAGCAGTAATAAAACGAAAACCCATCCCATGAAATAATATTTTTGTCAGTTTTACAATACTTCCTGCATCTACGTCAAAATAATGCCTTTTTGCATTTTTTTCGAAGTATTTTACAGTTTCACTGCCAAATTTTTCTTTAACTTTTTCCGCAATACTTTCCATATTATTTGCTTTTCAGCGCCTTTATTAGTTTTACTATCCCCGCTATCATGGCTTCCGGTTTGGGCGGGCAACCCGTCACATACGCATCAACAGGAATTATTTCATCAAGCGGTTTAACAAAATTATATGAATGCCTGAACATATTCCCTCCGCAGGCGCAGGAACCTATGGCAATAACAACACCCGGCTTGGGCATCTGTTCATAGACGTATTTTATTTTTTTTGCCGTCTTCACGTTGGGCACGCCGGTAACCAGCATGGCATCCGCGTGCCTGATGCTTCCTACAAGAGTCATTCCGAATCTTTCAATATCAAACCTAGGTGTAAGGCAATCCAGGATTTCTATGTCGCAATTATTGCACGGGCTGCAGGCCGCGTGAAACACGTTTATAGATTTCGTAAGCGCATTTAAAGTTAATTTGCTCATTTTATCCTATAACCCCAATAAAACCAAGACTATTGCAAGCAATGCTATGCCGGTAACCCAGGTCCAGAAAAACTTCACAGCCTGGTTGATTTTTATCCTGGGGTTAGTATTTTTAATAAGAATAATTATTACAAGAACCGCTATATACCTTAAAACATTGCCAAAAAATGTGGCAGCGGGCATGAATAAGGCTACAAGAAAACTTGGGATCACAAAAAGCATCATCCATTTCGTAAGCTTGAAAATTCCCAGAGGCAGCCCCGAATACTCTATGGCCGGCCCGGCAATTATTTCCTGTTCTGCATCAGGAATATCAAACGGCGCCGCGCAAAGCTTTGCCTGGACACATAAAATTCCGGATATAAAAGCTACAATACCTGCGGCAGAGCCTAAAAACACCCCGTTTGCGAGCTGATAGGCTACAATATCGCCAATTCTTATACTACCTGCTTTTATTACAGGCACTAGAATTGATAATATAAATGGCATTTCATAAGATAGAATCAATTTCATTTCGCGGCTCGCGCCGATTGAAGCCATGGGATTATTTGAAGCAAACCCGCCTATGATCACGGCAATTGAGGGTATAGAAAGCAGATAAACCACCGCTATCAAATCCCCCACAAAAGTGCTTTGCGGCGACATAATATTATTCCAGACAATCGTAGAAACCAGCGTAATGGCAGCCAGCCCGAAAAAGGGCGCCGATAAAAATGTAAGAGCAGAAGTTTCCGCAGGCACATTTATTTCTTTCCCGAGCAATTTAACAAAATCGTAAACCGGCTGGAAAAGCGGCGGGCCTTTTCTCCATTGTACCCTGGCGCTTACTTTTCTGTCTACATAACTTGCAAACATCCCCATTATGCCTGCAAATAAAAAACCCGGGAAAATTAAAATGTTATATAATGCTCTCACGGCACACCTGCTTTTGCGTCCTTATTCCAGGACAATCCTTTTACAGCAAAATAATCATTTATGACAAATATATTCTTTTCCCTGGATTCTTCTACTTCTATATATTGAAGCGCCTTTGAAGGGCAGGTTTCAACGCAAAGCGGCGGCTCGCCGTTGGCTCTGCCGGCACAATAATCACATCCTGATGATTTGTACGGCAATATTTCGGGATAAATCGTTCCGAATGGGCACGCAATACTGCAAGTCTTGCAGGAAGTGCATTTCATCATATAACGCTGTAAAATACCTTTCTCGTCCTTATCAAGCGCTTCCTGCGGGCATGAGTTCACACAGAACTTTTCTTCGCATCTGCGACAAACCAGATACTGCGCAGCTTTGGCAAAAAGTTTTTCTACTCCGTTATTTATTATTTCTTCTTTCAACAGGCCTTCAGTATGATGATAGAAATAACTGCATAAGGCGGAACATTCTTTTCCATCAGTCCTGCACTTGTAGCAAATTTCTATATCTAACAATATTCTTTTCATCATTTATGCCCAAATTTCCGGTTCGTCTTTTAACTGCTCGTAAGTAAATACCGGGCCGTCTTTACAACAATAATGGGGGCCTACCCCGCAATGCCCGCATTTACCAAGCCCGCAGCTCATATTTCTTTCCATCGACAGATAAATGTTTTCAGGTTTGTACCCCTGCTGAAAAAGTTTTAAAGTCGTGAATTTCATCATTATCGGCGGCCCGCAAACTATTAACGCGCTATTTTGCTTATCTACCGAAGTTTTATCAAGCAGGCAAGTAACGAGCCCTACGGTTTCATTCCAACTGGCATTATCCGGGCATTTGTCAACGCTTCTTTGTATTTTAAGGCCTTTTATTTTTTTCCAGGCCGGGAAAAGGTATTTATAAACAACATCATCCGGCGTTTTTGTGCCATAGCAGAGAGTTATTTTTTTGAACTTATTTATCTGGGCAACTAAAGTGAGCAAAAGCGACCTAAGCGGAGCCAGCCCTACGCCGCCGCCCATTATCAATACTTCCTTACTATAGAACTTCTCTACCGGGTAACCTTTTCCATAGGGGCCCCGCAGACCTACAACATCCCCGGGCTGAAGTTTGTGTATTTTTTCGGTATTTGTACCTACCTTCATTATTGTGACTTCCATTGTGTCTTTAACAAAAGGAGAAGATGATGGCGTAAATGCGGATTCCCCGGAACCAGGAATATTTAAAATAATAAACTGGCCTGTTGAAAAAGCCAGAGGCTGTTTGGGCCTTAATACAAAAGTTTTAATTAACGACGTTTCGTCAATTACTTTTTCTACTGTGGCTTCTATCGGTAGATAAGGGTTCATTTCATTAATTCGTTGATTACGTTTCTGATATCTATTTTGCAGGGGCTTACGACAAAACACCTGCCGCAGCCTGTACAGCCGTATAAATCAAAATTTTCTTTGCGGTAATTTAATTTGCACTGGTATCTGTTTCTGAAACGTTCATAAACTTTAGGCCTCGAGTTTCCTCCGCCGGCAGTGCGGCCGTGCGTGGTATAATGACAGGCGTCCCATAAACGCAGTTTCTCGAATAATTCATGGCCTTCTTTTGATTGTTCGTTTAGGTAAAAACAATAACAGCTCGGGCAGATATTGTTACAGCCGGTGCATTGCACGCAGGTTTTGCAGTAATCTTTCCAGGATTCCGAAAGAAACTTTGTTTTTGTCAGGTTATGGAAATCGGCGTTCTTAATTTTTGCATAATTTTTATTTACTTCATCAAGCTTTTTGAACGACTGCTCGCGCATAGCTGTTCTTTGACCCAGCTGTTCATCGGAAGGATCTTTAAAAAAAGCCAGGGCCTGCTCCATTATTTTTTCACCTGCTTCAGAACCAGTTTCTACAATATAACCTTCTTCGATAGTTGAAAAATTCAAGTCATAGGTTTGTTTTTGATCTTTGTCCGGGTATGGCTTGCCGTCGCCTATAAAAGAACAGAAACACATATGCTGGGGATCAGGGCAGTCGCTTCCGAACAAAAGAGTGTTTTGTCTGTTTCTCTCGTAGAATGGGTCAACTACTACCCCGCTTAAAAATACGTTATCAAGCACTTTTATAGCGTTTAAATCACAGGATTTTACGCCAAAAATTATATTGGGTTTTTGCGAAGCAGCATCCAGCTCTGATGCGGAAGCTTCCTCATTGTGGGTAAAAAGAAACATCTTTATAGGCGAGCTGGATCTGATTACATCTATGTTTAGGGTTTCCGGAGTTTCATTTTTCGAAAATATTTTATAGGCCAGGTCTTTGGTAAGATAGAAAATATTGTTGTCTACCGATAGGGTGTCAAGAAAACCGTTAATGTCGCTTTTTAATATGAATTGGAGTTTCATTTTTATCTGGATTTTTTAATTGTGAGATATCCCGCAAATTGGTAACTATTTAACAAAATTTCAACAAAAAAGTCAAATAGACGCATCATATTCTTAGAGGCATGAATTACTTTTGCGGCAAGTTTAATTTTAGGGCTTAAGAAATCTTTATATCGTTCACTAATTTCCGAAATGATTGTTTTATTGTCCGCGGATATGTTTAAAACTATACAAATTTTCTTTTCCCAAGCATATTCTGAATTTCGCAAAACAGGAACCCTTCAAATGTTCTTAACCCACCAGCGCCTTGCTTTCAATTCCAACACAAGTTTCTTGTCTTCAAGTTTAAGCATGGTTTCGTCCACGCATTTGGTAATATATAAGACACTGCTTTTACGCAGATCGACGAATTTCTGGTCAGATACTTTTTTATTTTCGCAATCAACAATAATCTTAAGATTGGGGCGTGTCGGCAGTCCGGGATTTGAGCTTATAACTCTCGCAACCTGTTCATCATTTAAACGCACATAACTGCCTATAGGATAAAGAGAGATTTTTTCAATAAATAATTTCACCATATTCATATCAAAGTCAGCGTCAGCCATATCAATCATTTTTTTCAGCGCTTCGTGCGGAAGTATTGCTTCACGCCAGCTTCTCGGATGAGTCAAGGCTTCGTACACGTCGCAAATGCTGACTATTTTTGCAATAACATTTGTCTGCTCGCCCGACAAGCCTTTCGGGTACCCTGAACCGTCTTTTCGTTCGTGCACCTGCGTAATTACGGCATCCAGAAAAGTTTTTGTTTGGGGCGACATATCGACATTTTCCAGCAATTCCCTGGAATAATTGGGATGTTTTTTAATTTCGTTAAAATCATGCTGAGAAACTTTTGAGGATTTTGAAACAACACTCACAATTTTTATCATGCCTGTATCATGCAGCAGTGCGCTTAAAGCTATTTTTTCAAGATCATCCGATGAATAGCCAAGCGCAATTGCAAGAGCTGTAGACAAAATACAGGTATTTACGCTATGGCTATATAGGTAGAGGTTGGGTGTTGTGCGAGTGCACAAAATAATAAGCTCTTCGTTGTTTGCAATTAACAGGGCCGTTGTTTTGCGGGCGATATTCAATAACAGATTGATGTCCTGTTTGGTTTTTTCAATATTAGCGAAGAGTTTTTTTACAGTATCAATCGCTTCATCATAGGCTTTTTCTGCGGAAGCAAGCTGATGAATTTCTTTAATTAAATCTTTTGGCGCTTCTGCGTCTTCGTGAATCTCTTCGGAAAACGTGGGCGGGTACTCCGGGAGCCCTTCGGGCTGTTGCTGCGGCATGCCTGGCTTCTTCTTTAATATGTCTGATAAACGCATACTTAAATATATAAAATTCCCCAGGTTATGTCAAACTTATTTACGGTTTTGTAATTTGGCAGGCCATAATAAAATTTGATTTAGTTTAAGAATTAATGTACAATGATTTAAATATTTATAATTAGGCAAATCCTTGTCCAAATTAAAAGGAAACAAAAAAAATGTGCGGAATAGTCGGCTATATAGGAAATAAATCTGTTGATTCAGTCCTGCTGGTTGGGCTGGAAAGACTGGAGTATAGAGGTTACGATTCAGCCGGCATTGCCACAATAAATGACGGCGAACTTGCTGTATGCAAAAGAAAGGGCAAATTGAAAATACTGAACGATTGCCTGAAGGAAGCGGGGCTTGGGGGCAATGTTGGTATCGGCCATACCCGCTGGGCCACGCACGGTGAACCCTCCGAAAATAATGCGCACCCGCACACCGACTGCAAAAAAGAAATAGCTGTTGTTCATAACGGTATAATAGAAAACTATCAGGCTTTGAAAGAAAGACTTATTGCCAAGGGGCATATTTTTGAATCCGAAACCGACACAGAAGTAATACCCCACCTTATAGAAGAATACCTCGGAGAAGGGCTTGAGGACGCAGTCAGGAAAACAATACTTGAATTAAAAGGGTCTTATGCTATCTGCGTAATCAGCGAAAAAGAACCTGATAAAATTATTGTCGCAAAAGCCGGCAGCCCCATCATAGTAGGCCTGGGGGAAAAAGAAAATTTCATTGCATCTGACGTTACCGCAGTGCTGCCGCATACAAAAAATGTAATCATTCTCAACGACGGCGAGCTTGCCGTTGTAACCCAAAACGATGTAACTGTAACCAACCAAAAAGGAGTAATCTTAAAAAAAGAAATTGAAAACATCAGCATGAAAGCGGAATCCCTGGACAAAGGCGATTATAAGTTTTTCATGCTTAAAGAAATTTATGAGCAGCCCAAATTAATAAAAACCATACTGAACCAAAGGATAAAAAACGGAAATTCAATTATTTTTGAGGATATGAACCTCAGCAATAATTATCTCGCAAAAGTTAAAAGAATAATTATCCAGGCGTGCGGAACATCCTGGCATGCGGCTCTTGTGGCAAAGTACTGGCTGGAAAAATATGCCCATATTCATACCGAAGTTGATGTTTCCAGCGAGTTCAGGTACAGAAACCCTATAGCTGAAGGCGATACATTGATGCTTGCAATTTCCCAGTCAGGAGAGACAGCCGATACGCTTGCCGGCATCCGGGAAGGCAAAAGCAAATTCATTAAAGTATTATCAATCGTAAACGTGACAAAAAGCACGATAGCTCGCGAATCCGACGGGATAATACCCATTATGGCGGGCCCGGAAATAGGAGTGGCTTCAACAAAAGCTTACACAACCCAGCTTGTAGCGTTGTACCTTTTTGCGCTTTATCTGGGTAAACTCAATTATTCTATACCTGAAGAAGAAATAATTTCAAAACTTGACGGTTTGAAAAAAATACCGGAAATTTTGAACTCAGTCCTAAAAAACCAAGATACGATATTAAAATGCGCGGATGAATATTATACAAGAAAAAATTTCATCTTCCTTGGAAGAGGCATTAATTTTCCAAATGCGCTGGAAGGCGCCCTTAAATTAAAAGAAATCTCTTACATACATTCAACCGGGCACCCTGCCGGAGAGTTTAAGCACGGGCCGATTGCTTTAATAAATGAAACTACTCCGGTTGTATGCCTGACGCCGAAAGATGAATTATACTCAAAAATGGCAAGCAACATAGAAGAAGTAAACGCAAGGAAAGGAAGCATAATTTCCATTGCGACGCAGGGAGATACAAAAATCGCAGGTATTTCCAAACACGTTATTTTTGTTCCTGAATGCCAGCAGGATATTTCCCCCATTGTCACCGTGCTGCCCCTGCAATTACTTGCTTATCATATCGCGGCCAAGCTCGGCTATGACGTTGACAAACCGAGAAATCTGGCTAAAAGCGTAACAGTGGAGTAGGGGTGCATAACCTGGGGTATTAAGGAGGGCAAATGCCTAATGCAAGAAGAGAGATGACGCAGGACGTAATGCTTATTTTAAACAAGGAAGAAACAGGCAAGAGCATGTATGTTTTAAGAGTGGTCAGCTGGAACAAACAAAAACCCAAACTTGAAAAGAGAGCTTTCTGGAAAAAGGAAGGCGAAGACGAAATGAAAATGAGCAAAATAGTCGGGCTTAATGCCGAGGATATAAATATTATCCTGGAAAAAAAGGATGATATACTGAAAATATTGGCCAATAAATAAGCAAAAATTATTTGATTTACAAACAATAAAATGCTAAACTTTACTTCCAGGACAAGGTAGTTTCTATCCGGCCTTTCTTTTTAGGGCAAAATTTAAACATTAACTTTCCAAACTAAACAATCATTTTATGGCAAAAAACATCCAGACATGTTTTATAGCTTTAGAAGACGGAACCTTTTTTGAAGGCAGGTCTTTTGGAGCCTCCGGTGAAAAAACCGGTGAAATCGTATTCAATACCAGCATGACCGGTTACCAGGAAATATTGACCGACCCTTCCTATAAAGGCCAGATGGTCACAATGACTTACCCGCTTATAGGCAATTATGGCATCAATAAGGAAGACTTCGAATCAGCAAAACCCTGGGTTGAAGGTTTCATAGTTAAAGAATACAGCAAAATAGTAAGCAATTGGAGAAGCCGGCAAAGCCTGGGCGATTTCCTTAAACAGCACGGCATAGTCGCCATAGAAAGCGTTGATACCAGAGCCCTGACGAAACATTTAAGAAATCAGGG
This sequence comes from Elusimicrobiota bacterium, assembly GCA_018816525.1. NCBI lineage: Bacteria > Pseudomonadati > Elusimicrobiota > Elusimicrobiota bacterium. The sequence continues at coordinate 21,715 of JAHIVV010000019.1, read as the reverse complement.
AGCCATGAGAGCCTGCATATCAACCGAAAAACGCACCGCTAAACAACTTATTCAGAAAGCCAAAGATTCCCCCGGCCTTGAAAATATAGATCTTGTAAAAGAAGTAACCTGCCGTAAACCTTACCAATGGAATAAATCCGGCAAACATAAAGTTATTGTTATAGACTGCGGCGTAAAATATAATATTCTTAATGAATTATCAAAAAATGACTGCCAGGTTACCGTAGTACCCGCAAAAACATCTGCAAAACAAATACTTGAACAAAAGCCCGACGGCCTTATGTTATCCAACGGGCCCGGAGACCCCTCAGCAGTAACCTATGTCGTTCAAACCGTTAAAGAATTGATAGGAAAATTGCCCATATTCGGGATTTGTCTTGGGCACCAGATGCTGGGCCAGGCGCTTGGCGGTAAAACTTTCAAACTTAAATTCGGGCACCACGGCGGAAATCATCCTGTAAAAGACCTCAAAACAAATAAAGTACATATAACAGTCCAGAACCATGGATTCTGCGTTGATATTAATTCGCTGAACAAAAACGATATTGAAATAACTCATTTGAATTTAAATGACCAGACCAACGAAGGAATAAAACACAAAAAACTTCCTATATTCTCGGTGCAGTTTCATCCTGAAGCTTCTCCGGGCCCGCATGACGCAAGTTACCTGTTCGGAAATTTTGTTAAACTAATGAAGGAAAACAATGCCTAAAAGAACGGATATAGAAAAAATACTTATTATTGGTTCGGGCCCGATAGTTATAGGGCAGGCCTGCGAATTCGATTATTCAGGCACGCAAGCCTGCAGGGCTCTTAAAGCAGAAGGGTTTAAAATAGTCCTGGTTAACAGTAATCCTGCAACCATCATGACAGATCCCGAAATCGCCGACAGCACTTATGTGGAACCTGTAACAGCGGAAGTAGTAGAAAAAATCATTGAAAAAGAAAGGCCCGACGCGCTTCTTCCCACGCTTGGCGGGCAAACAGCGCTCAACGTAACTATAAAACTTGTTGAATCAGGAGTTTTAGAGAAATATAATGTTGAATTAATCGGAGCAAAAAGCAAAGCTATCAAAATGGCTGAAGACAGGGGATTATTCAAGGAAGCAATGACACGTATCGGCCTGGAACTTCCAAAAAGCGGCAATGCTCATAATATGCTTGAAGCTACTGAAACAGTAAAAGAAATCGGCTTTCCTATTATTATAAGGCCCAGCTTCACGTTAGGCGGAACAGGCAGCGGCGTCGCTTACAATATTGAAGAATTCAATGAACTGGCGCCCAGGGCACTTGAAAGCAGTATGATCAGCGAGATACTTATTGAAGAATCCGTAATCGGCTGGAAAGAATTCGAATTTGAAGTGATGAGAGACCTTAAAGATAACGTTGTTATTATATGTTCCATAGAAAACCTCGACCCTATGGGCGTTCATACGGGCGACAGTATTACCGTAGCGCCGGCGCAAACGCTAAGCGACAAGGAATACCAGTTAATGCGCGATGCCTCAATAAAAATCATCAGGGAAATCGGTGTTGAGACCGGCGGCTCCAATATACAGTTTGCGGTAAATCCCGACAACGGCAAGATGGTAATAATTGAAATGAACCCGAGAGTATCAAGAAGTTCCGCTCTGGCCTCAAAAGCAACAGGGTTCCCGATAGCAAAAATCGCTGCAAAACTCGCAGTCGGTTATACCCTGGATGAAATCCCCAACGATATTACCAGAGAAACTCCTGCCTGCTTTGAACCGAGCATTGATTACTGCGTAGTTAAAATACCAAGATTTACTTTTGAAAAGTTCCCTCGCGCTGATACTACTTTAACCACATCAATGAAGTCGGTAGGTGAAGTTATGGCCATAGGCAGGACTTTTAAAGAAGCCCTGCAGAAAGGCCTGCGCGCCCTTGAAACCGGAAAATCCGGGTTGGTTGATTTAGTTATAAAAGGTGTCAGCACTTTCAGCCAGGAAGAAATTGAAAATAAATTAAGAGTCCCGAACCCTGACAGGATATTTTACATAAAACTTGCTTTACAAAGGAATATGAGCGTTGATAAAATTTTTGAACTTACTAAAATTGACAGGTGGTTTCTTTTCAATATCAAGGAAATTGTTGAAATGGAAAATAATATAAAAAAATACAACAAAAAAAAGATAACTTCACAGCTTCTGCGCAGCGCAAAAGAATACGGATTTTCAGACAAACAGCTTGCAAAACTGCTTGGTAAGGATGAGCTTTCAATTTATAAACTCAGGAAAAAATTCGGCATACTGCCCACCTATAAAGTAGTAGATACCTGCGGCGCCGAATTTGAAGCTTATACGCCTTATTATTATTCCACATACGAAAGCGAAGACGAATGATTAAAGATTACTGCGGTATTTTTGGTATTTACAACCACAAAGACGCAGCCCAACTGACTTACCTGGGGCTCTATGCGCTGCAGCATAGAGGGCAGGAAAGCGCCGGCATAGTTGTCTCCGACGGCAAACAATTCAAATATCATAAAAAGATGGGCCTGGTCACCGATGTCTTCAAACAAGAAGACCTGGAAAACCTGGAAGGGCACCTGGCCATCGGCCATGTACGCTATTCAACCGCAGGATCCTCATCGCTTAAAAACGCCCAGCCCTTCGTAGTAGAACATTTTGCAGACCCTCTTGCCATAGCGCATAACGGGAACCTGGTAAACACCGTTGAACTAAGGTCCAAATTAGAAAAAAGCGGTTCTATTTTTCAGTCTACTATGGACACAGAAGTTATCGTCCATCTTATTGCAAAATCAAAAAAAGAAAAATGGGAAGACAAACTCTGTGATGCGCTCAGGGCTATTAAAGGCGCTTATTCGCTGGTCCTGCTTACCCGCGATACGCTCATTGCGGCCAGGGACCCTTTTGGTTTTAAACCTCTTTGCCTCGGGAAAAAAGATGACGCTTATGTAGTCGCTTCTGAAACCTGCGCTCTGGATCTTATTGAGGCAGAATATGTAAGAGACATAGAACCGGGTGAAATCCTTTTTATCAACGAAAACGGGCTTAAATCATTAAAACCTTTTAAAAAGGAAAAACATGCATTCTGTATTTTTGAATATATATATTTTTCCAGGCCCGATAGTTACATATTCGGAAAAAATGTTCACGTCACCCGTAAAAACCTGGGCCGGGCGCTGGCCAGAGAAGCAAAAATAAAAGCTGACCTGGTTATACCCGTGCCGGATTCTGGAATCTGCGCCGGGCTGGGTTATGCGGAAGAGTCCGGGATACCGCTTGATATTGCGATTGTAAGAAATCATTATGTGGGAAGGACCTTTATCCAGCCGTCCCAGTTTATCAGGGATGTCGGCGTAAAAATAAAACTGAATCCGGTTAAAGAAGTCATTAAAGGCAAAAAAATTATAATAGTTGAAGATTCAGTGGTGCGTGGCACTACCAGCCGGGTAAGGGTAAAAACTTTGCGCGAAGCCGGGGCAAAAGAGATACATATGTGCGTTAGCTGCCCCCCTCACAAATTCCCCTGCTTTTACGGAATTGATTTCCCGACCAAAAAAGAACTTATTGCGAATAATTATTCGATGGAAGAAATTGCAAAATTTATCGGCCTCGACAGTATACATTACTTAAGCCTGGAGGGCATGCTAAAATCCATGCCCCTGCCTAAAGAAGAATTCTGCACTGCCTGCTTTAACGGCAAATATTGCATAAAGGTAAAAGACGAAATATCCAAATTGGCTTTAGAGGAATAAAATCATGAAACAAACCAAATTCATTTTTGTAACCGGCGGGGTTGTGTCATCTTTAGGTAAAGGTATAACAGCTTCATCTTTAGGAACTGTACTGAAAAACTGCGGGCTTAAAGTCAACATGCTTAAAATCGACCCTTATTTGAATGTTGACCCGGGGACGATGAGCCCCTTTCAGCACGGCGAAGTATTTGTAACCGAAGACGGCGCGGAAACAGACCTGGATTTAGGCAATTATGAAAGATACCTGGATGTTAATTTCAGCCAGGAAAACAATATAACCAGCGGAGCCATATATGATACTATAATTACAAAAGAACGCCGAGGAGATTTTTTGGGAGCCACTGTCCAGGTTATTCCTCATGTAACGAATGAAATCATCGACAGAATATGGAAACTTTCCGAAAATAATAAATGTGATGTGGTTATTATTGAAATAGGAGGTACCACCGGAGACATTGAAGGCCTGCCATTTCTTGAAGCAGCAAGGCAGTTTGCCCTCCAGGTAGGCCGACAGCATGTTTGTTTCATACACGTCACTCTGATACCTTACATACGCGCCGCAGAAGAATTAAAAACCAAACCGACCCAGCAAAGCGTTGCAAAATTGAGAGAAATAGGAATCGAGCCTCATATTCTCATTTGCAGGACTGAAAAACCTTTAAACGACGAACTAAAAGCGAAGATTGCCCTATTTTGCAATGTTAGAAAAGACTGCGTCATAGAAGAAATGGACGTGGAAACAAGCATTTATGAAGTCCCTCTCACATTCAAAGCAGCGAACCTGGAAAGAATTATTTCCTATATACTTGGCCTTGAAATGAAGACCTGCGACCTCAGCGCCTGGGAAAAAATACTCGACACGATAAAAAATGCGCAGGACCAGGTCACTATTGCGATAGCGGGAAAATACACGAACCTTAAAGACGCCTATAAAAGCATCTGTGAATCTTTGGCCCATGCCGGAATTGCCAACAATACCAAAGTTAAAATAAAATATGTCAATGTAGAATGTAAAAATATCGAAGAAGAACTTAACGGAGTCAATGGCATACTTATTCCCGGAGGATTCGGGGACCGGGGCATTGAAGGCAAAATAAACGTAGTAAAATATGCCAGGGAAAATAAAGTGCCGTTTTTCGGCCTCTGCCTGGGCATGCAATGCGCCGTAATTGAATATGCCAGAAATGTATGCCATATGAAGGATGCAAACAGCACCGAATTCAATCCTAAAACGCGCCATCCGGTGATTCATTTACTGGCCGAACAAAAAGATGTTTCTCATAAGGGCGGAACTATGAGGCTGGGCGCCTATCCGTGCAAAATTGACAAAAAATCGCCTTTAGCGTATAAAGCATATAAAAAAGAACTTGTTTTTGAAAGGCACAGGCACCGTTATGAGTTCAATAATAAATACAGGACGGAATTAACAAAGAAAGGCCTTTCAATTGCAGGGCAGTACCAGAAAAAAAATCTCGTTGAAATAATAGAGCTTAAAGACCATCCGTGGTTTGTTGCAGTGCAATTCCACCCGGAATTTAAATCCCGGCCGACAAATGCGCACCCGCTTTTCAGAGATTTTGTAAAAGCGGCGCTGGAGCAGGCGAGATAGGGGATTGTGGGAAGCTAATACAACAACTGTTTTAAGCGGTAAATATTGCAAACCAGATAGTTTCCGACTCAAGAATTTGATGCGCATAAGCTATTAGAAAATGCTATAATCAGGAAAGCTTATTTAGGAGAACTCGCATGAAATTTATCAAATATTTATTCATTTTCAACCTGCTTAATTTTACGCTGGCGGCCGATAAATGTTATTCGGAAACTTATTTAATGGAAATCGACGGAATAATCAACCCGGTTGTGGCTGACTATATTTCAGACGGCTTTAAAACAATAAAAGAAAAGGATACAGTAATAATCAGAATGAATACCCCGGGCGGATTGATGGATTCTATGCAGCAGATAATCAAATCAATGCTCAATTCCCCCAATCCGGTTATCGTCTGGATAGGCCCTCCGGGCACCAGGGCGGCATCGGCAGGAGTATTTATTACTATGGCCAGCGATATTGCCTGTATGGCACCTGAAACAAATATCGGAGCAGCTCATCCTGTACAGATGGGAGGCGGCGCTATGCCTGGATCCGGTGAAAAAGATTCCAAACAGGATAAAGTAATGGAAGGTAAAATCACAAATGACGCCGCGGCCTACATGCGCTCAATTGCGGGCGAAAAGAAAAGAAACTGGAAGTGGGCAGAAGAATCCGTAACAAAGAGCCTTTCAATAACATCAAGGGAAGCACTGGATAAAAAAGTAATCGAATATATTTTCCCAAACTTGGATGAATTGCGTGAAAAACTTGATAGTAAAAAAATAAAAAAGCTCAACAAAGAATTCACTGTTCATACAAAGGGTGATATAAAAACTATCGCCATGAAACCCTTTAAGAAATTCCTTAATATGATTGCTCACCCGAATATTGCATTTATATTCCTTACTTTAGGCGTTTATGGCCTGATTTATGAATTTTCTTCTCCCGGAATCGGCCTGGGCGCAATTGTTGGAGGCATTTGCCTTATTCTTGCATTTTTCTCCATGCAATTACTGCCGGTAAATACAGCAGGACTGTTGATGCTTATCTTAGGATTAATTCTGATGGCTGTAGATGTGTTTAACCCGACAGTTATTTTAACTATAGGCGGATTAATATCATTTGTTATGGGCGGTTTGATGCTTTTTGATTTTCAGGGAAAATTTATTTCCATTTCTGTAAGTTTAGTACTGACTGTCGCACTGGCATCACTATTGTTTTTCATTTTTGTTGTAAGAGCAGTAGTAAAAGTCCGCAAAAGAAAAATAACTACCGGAAAAGAAGGGCTTATCGGAGATAAGGGCACGGCAAAAAACAATTTTTCCGGGCCGGATTCAAAAGGAATGGTATTTATTCAAGGTGAATTATGGAGCGCGCAATTAGTTGAAAATTCGGAGGTGAAAGAGGGCGATAGTATTGAAGTTGTGGATGTAGTAGGTAATCTATTAAAAATAAAAAAAGGGTAAAAGGAGGAAGAAATGTTTTCAGTAACGGGCATAACTATCATAACTATAGTAATTTTAGCGGTGATTTTTTTAATGAATGCGGTACGCGTAGTAAACGAGTATGAAAGAGGCGTAATTTTCAGATTAGGCAGATTGATCGGCGCAAAAGGCCCTGGTTTATTTTTCCTTATTCCCATTGTAGACAGGCTGGTAAAAATCAGCCTTAGAACAACCACTATGGATATCCCCACCCAGGAAGTTATTACAAAAGATAACGTTCCGGCTAAGGTAAATGCCGTTTGTTATTTCAGGGTTGTTGACCCGAATAAAGCTGTTGTGAGCATAGAGAATTATATTTACGGTACTAACCAAATTTCACAGACCACACTTAGAAGCGTGCTCGGCCAGGTGGACCTGGATACTCTTTTAGGCGAAAGGGAACAGATTAACCTTAAGTTGCAGCAGATTATTGACCAACAGACCGAACCGTGGGGCATAAAGGTAAGTGTAGTTGAAGTGAAAGATGTTCAGATTCCCGAACAGATGCAGAGAGCTATTGCCAGGCAGGCAGAAGCTGAAAGAGAAAGACGCGCAAAGGTTATTAATGCTGAAGGCGAATTTCAGGCATCAGAAAAACTTGCTATGGCTGCAGAAATTATCAGCAAAAACCCCGCTGCAATTCAGTTAAGATTTTTACAGACAGTTACTGAATTGGCTTCAGAAAAAAGCACAACCCTGGTACTGCCAATACCGATAGATCTATTAAAAGCCTTCACCGAAAAGAGATAAACGGATTGATTTGGCTTTTTATTTGAAAATATTATAAAATAATTTATAGGCATATTTTGGTTTTTTGGAGGTACTAGTGACTATCACAAAACAGAATGTTTTGGACTTAGTAGGAGAATTGCCTGCAAAAGTGGATATTGACGAATTAATTTATCGTCTTTATTTGAGAAAAAAAATAGAATCAGCAGAAGAAGATGTGCGCAAAAACCGGATGATTTCGCATGAAAATATCATTAAGGGGACTACTAAGTGGTTCAAGAAATAAAGTGGACGCGGCAATCTTATAAAGATTTAAGAAATATCTATGATTTTATAGCCCTGGATTCAATTAGATATGCTCAAGTACAAATCGAAAACATTATTCAATCTACATTAAAGCTTGCCAAATATCCGTTAATAGGCCGAAAAATACCGGAATTCCCACACTTGCCTTATCGTGAAATAATAGCTGATAATTACCGGATTATTTACCAAATAACAAAAGAAAAACATAAAATAATTATCATGACTATTATTCACGGCAGACGCTTGCTTCCTTTTAAATAAACGTAGCAATATAACAAAGATTTTTGCAACAAGTCAATACTTTCAATTATCATCTCCATTGACGGGAGAGGATTAAGGTGAGGGTGCTGATTTTCTTTACGAACCTTCATTTCAAATAATTCATATTTTTGGCAAGATTTGGAACGTTATTTAATCTTTTTCTGAGATTCTTTGGCTTTCAGGTAATTATGTCCGGAAACAATTGGGTGTTTCACGCATTTTTCCATCTGGTGCTTCCAATTTCAACCCGTGACAAAATGTCACGACTTCACTCCCTTCCTCTATCAACCTTTGCTTGAGTTTCCTCCAATATGCGCCGGAATCTGTACTACCAGTTAAAATATCACATACATCAACTATCGAAAACCACCACTCGTTATTATGAAGCGTTTTCCTAATCCTGCGCCCTTTAAATAAAGCTATTTTTGTTTCCATTTAATCCTCCTGATGCTACTTCATTTATTTTATAAAATTGATTACAGATAAGCCACAGTCTTTCCATATATACGCGGGTTCGGTTGATAGGAATAATTTTACATTTGGTAATTTTTCCTTTAATAGGGCAATTAATTGTATGTAAATCCTGGTTCTTATAGGACGGAAATACCTGTATTTCCCATCCGGACACACAACAAACTCATCAAGCAGAAGCTCCGGCGCAGTTTTCTCCAGCTTTTTCATTAATCCTTTGGTAAAACGCAGGCAGGACACCCCAATAGATTGAATTTTACCGGTATTCAGCATATCAGCTATTAATTCTACTGTTTTCCTGTAGTCTTCAAGCAAGGTTTTGGTGTTTATTATCGGTTCAAACCTCAACCCGACATTAATCCCAAACTCCTGACACTTTCTTGCAGCCTCTATCCTTCTCGCCAGCGATGCGGTCTTATTTTCCAGTCTTTCAACCACATTTTCCGGGCTAAGCGTAAATACAACGCTGAATTTTTCTTTATTTTTTAAGGTTCCCAAGAAATCCACATTATCTGTTTTTGTTCTTAGTTCAATTTGTATATCCGGAATGTCAGAAATAATTTCATCCAAATATTTTATTAACCCTGATTCCGGCTCAAAAACAAGGCTGTCTGCGTTTTCCCCCGCATTTAAATAGATTTTCCCTTCAACGTTTTTTCTTAATTCTGTGATTTCTTTTTGGAGTTCCGTGAAATTGGTATATACTTTTGGCTGGGCTTTCTTATTTATGTCCTGCAGGTAACAATAACTGCAGTTTAAGGGGCAGGAACTGGCAATTCGCAGTACATATTCGGGAATCCAATGATATCTTTGCCGTAATCGTACTTCTGGATAAACTTATTTTTCCGGAGCGTTGATTCGAAGTTCATAATCACCTTCACTGTTGAATTGAAATGAAACATCAACACCTTCGAAATTGGTACTATGCTTTATATTCCCTGCTTTAACTGCTTTTTTATATTTCTGCTCGCATTTGGTAATCTCGGGATAGCGTAAACTGTAAAGAAAATCTACAAGTTTTTCTCCTTTTTGGGAATTATTCAGTTTCTGGTTAGAATTGATTTCCATTATTTCAGGCAGGTTTAATATTTGTTCAACGCTGAGGGCATCGCGCCTTGAGATTTCACTTAGATACTTTTCAACTTTTATTTTGTTTGAGAAAGTAAGATGCATTAAAGAAGCCTTTTTGTAATATACTCTAAAACACTGTTTATATTTTTCAAAACATCATTATCCCAGAATCTTAACACTTTATATCCCTGGCTTTTAAACCAGGCGTCCTTTCTTTCCTTTTCTGCCTTGTCTAAAGGAGTCTGGGCGCCATTAAGTTCAATAATCATTTTTTCTTTTATGTTAGCAAAAGTTGCCGTATAATCGCCTATTCTTTCAAGCTTTAAAAACTTGGCCCCGTTATCGTCGTATCTTTGTAAATATTCCCACAATGTTTTTTCAGCAAGGGTTAATTCCCTCGCATACCTGAACCTGCCTCTTTTTTCATTGCTTATTGGTTTATCCATAAAATTATTAACTCCTCTCTAGGAACTCTCCTATTTCCCCTCCAGGCCTTAAGGCACAGGCCGCAAATCATTGTTTATATAAACTGATTACCTGGAAGCAGTTTCCATTGTTTCCCGCGCTAAACGACGCATATGCTCTATCATGTACAGGGGAATAGTAAGAACCTTATCATACAGTGAAAGTTTATCCATCGCAAATCGAATTCCGAACGGAACTTTCTTTTCTTCTAGAAACAATCTCAACGATTTTAACGATCCGGACTTGCCTGCCTTTACTTCAATAGGAATTATATGTGTATCTACTTCATAAACATAATCAACTTCAGCTGAACTGTTCCTTTTATCTCTTGCCCAGAAAAAAAGCTGCCTATTCAAATAGCGGTCTTCGTAGGCGCGCAGTTCCTGGCCTACAAACTGTTCGGCTGCTGAACCTGAATTTATTTGCATAATATCAGCATCAAGCAAAAGTTTTGCCTGTAATCCGCAGGCATTCTGCATAAGGCCAATATCCAGGTAATTTAGTTTGAATTTTTTATCATTCGCCTGCGCTCCCAGGGGAACTCCGGACGCGGCGGAAGCGGCTACTTGTTTTATTACTCCGGCCAAAGACAGAAGATTTACAGCGTTTTTTATATCTCTTGATTTGCTTTCAATATCAATCTTTGAAAATTTAATTCTTTCACCAACCAGCCTGGGAGCTTTATCAAACACCTTCTGTAAGTATTTTTGTTCGGAAAATTTCGCGTATTTGCCGAAATCGCTTCTATAGGTCTGAATAAGCGCATTCTGGATTCTGCTTGCCTGCGTAAAATCTTTAGTGTCAAAATAAGCCTTAACAGCCGCCGGCATCCCTCCGACAATAAAATATTCGCGTATCAGCTTCATCAACGCTTGGTGAATGCTATTTTCTATTTCACTACTGATATGCAAGTCTTTTAAGTAGGATCTAAGCTGATCGTTGCCCGATGCAGTTAAAAATTCTGCAAATGATAACGGTTCGAGATATATAAACTGGACTCTTCCTACAGGGATTCTAATATCTTCCGTTTCCAATGCAAATTCCACAAGCGACCCGGCGCCTATAACGGAAATATAGTTTTTATTCTCTTTGAAATATCTCAAAGACATTATCGCATTCGGGCATTCCTGTATTTCATCAAAAAAAAGCAAGGTATTTTCATCTATAACTACACCTAACACTATTTTAAGTTTATTTATGATGTCATCAGGTTCAAGGGTATTAAAACAATCTTTGAGTTCAGGATGGAGGTCAAAATTAATAACTACCGTGTTTTTAAATGCTTTTTTTCCAAATGCTTCAACGGTATAACTTTTCCCAACCTGTCGGGCGCCTCTCATTAACAAAGGAAGCTTTTCTTTTTGTTCTTTCCATTGATATAGCTCTTTTTCAATATCTCTAATCATTTTTATCCCCTAAATAACCACAATGGTCTTAATACAAGGGTATTATATACATTTTTTGGTCAAAATACAAGGATGTACTATTTTATTCCTTTACACGCCTTTAGGCACAGGCCGCAAATCATGGTGCCGATGAATTGTATTTTTTCGAATTTTCTTAATTGGATACGGCATTTATCCGAATCAAATGTTTTTGGACTGTCGCCTATTGCTCCTGCGGGACAAACTTCCGCGCATAATTTACAAGTCCCGCAATCTTCTTGCAGCGGTTTATCAGCTTCAAGGGGCATATCGGTGAGCAGGGTTATGTATCTAACTTGTGAACCATACAACGGCGACACGGTCAGATTATTTTTTCCCCGCCAGCCCAAACCCGCCAGCTCGGCGATTTCCCTGTGAGAAACGGTACCCTTCATCTTTTCCCAGTCTATCACCTGCGAAGAAGGAACCGGCAGAGCCTGGAATCCTTCTCTTTGAATTAATTCTGCAACTTTTAGAATAGTACCATCAAGCAAAACATTTGCTCTTTGATAATGGAAATAATATAACGGGCTGGGTTTATCAATAAGCGAATCAAGAACTTTTTGGCTCAATCTGTACCCAAGCACTAATGCCCGGTCTAAATCCTTTACAATATCCTGAGAAAGAATAAAGCGGCTTTTTATGCCCGCAGCGTCGGCGACGCCAAATAACGAAATACCTTCATTTAATACAAATTCTTTAAGCGCTTCTTTTGTTAACATTTTTCCCCGGCTGTTGCTTTATATTTTTGTAAATTAACCAATAGTATGGCAATATCCGAAGAAGTTACGCCGGAAATCCTTGCCGCCTGCCCGATGGACTGCGGTTTTATCTGTTTGAATTTTGTCTGAGCTTCCCTGAGCAGGCCGCGGATACTTTCATAATCAAAATCTGCCGGTATCTTTTTATTTTCAAGTTTCTTAAATTTCTCAACTTCCTGTAACTGCCTCCGGATATAGCCGGCGTATTTTATTTCTATTTCCACCTGGTTTCTTATTTTTGCTTCAGTCCAGGGAAGCAATTCTTCCGGGTTTCCCCGCTCTACTGCAGGGACAGCTTCTTCGTATGTTTTTCCCCTTCTTAATAATTGCGCTCTGGAAACATCCGCGCCCGGAACTTTTATTTTTTCGAATGATTCCACTCTATTTTTGACCTGATCGCGGTACTTGCAGAATTTACTATAGTTTTCGTTTGAAATCAGCCCGAATTTTTTGCCGTAATCCATCAAACGCAAATCAGCATTGTCGCTTCGCAATATAAGGCGGAATTCCGCCCTGGAAGTAAACATTCTGTATGGGTCCAAAACTCCTTTTGTAACCAGGTCGTCAATGAGAACACCCAGATATGCTTCATCCCTGCGTAAAATAAACGGCTCTTCATTACGTATTTTTAAAACAGCATTTATGCCTGCCATTAAACCCTGTCCTGCGGCCTCTTCATAGCCCGTAGTCCCGTTAATCTGGCCGGCAAAATAAAGCCCGGGAACTAATTTAGTTTCTAATGTCGGATTTAATTGGAGAGGCTGGCAGAAATCATATTCTATCGCATAGCCGTAACGCATAATCTGTGCATTTTCACAGCCATCTAATGAATGTACAATTTGATCCTGGACATCTTCAGGAAGACTGGTTGATATTCCGTTGCAATAAACCCAATTTGTGCCGTAACCTTCCGGCTCCAGGAAAACCTGATGCCTGTCTTTATCAGAAAACCTAACAACCTTGTCTTCAATCGACGGGCAATAGCGCGGGCCGACGCTTTTAATAACTCCGGAGTAAAGCGGAGACCGGTCCAGGTTGGCTCTTATGGCTTTATGTGTATTCTCGTTTGTGTAAGTTATCCAGCAGGGAAGCTGTTCCTGTGGAATTGTTGTAGTGAAATGAGAAAAAGGAACCGGCGGGTTATCCCCATCCTGTCTTCCTGTTTTTGAATAATCAATGGTGCCCGAATTTATTCTGGGCGGTGTACCTGTTTTAAGCCTGCCTACTTCAAAACCAAGTTCTCTCAACGATTCGGAGAGATGCTCCGCCGAAGGTTCATTTATCCTGCCTGAGGAAAAATGTTTCAGACCGACATGTATAACACCCTTCAGGAAAGTGCCTGTCGTTAAAATAACAGCCTTTGAAAAATATTTTTCCCCTGATTTTTCCTGAACTCCGATGATTTGATTTTTGTCCGTGAGAATTTTTACCGCCTCGCCTTGCATTAAGATAAGGTTTTTTTGGTTTTCAAGCACTTTCTTTGCTTCGCTACTATATAATGCCCGGTCGCATTGCGCCCTGGGTGATTGGACCGCAGGGCCTTTTGACATGTTGAGCATGCGGAACTGCAAAGCAGTCTTGTCGGTCATTTTTGCCATTTCCCCGCCAAGAGCGTCAATCTCGCGCACCATCTGGCCCTTTGCAAGCCCGCCGATAGCCGGGTTACAGGACATCTGCGCTATTGAATCAAGGTTCATTGTCAGCAACAGGGTTGAACAGCCCATTCGCGCGCTGGACAGCGCCGCTTCAACACCTGCGTGCCCCGCGCCGATAACAATAATATCGAATTTGTCAGGATAGCTGAACATACGAAAATTATATAAGATTTTTGCCCAAAAAGCGACATCTTGTCCGCTGGACGTGTAATTTGATTTTTTATAAAGTTTTTATTATAAATATACCAATGACTTCATTTGATCTAATTCTTTAGAAGTTTTATTATCTGGTAGGTGAATGGTTTGTAGCTTTCTTTGCTGCCGGTTGCAGTTATAAGTTTTTCGTCTATTTCCAGTTCTGTCCCGGTAGGGTTAATCTTATATTTCTGCAATTCTGATACATACTTTTGAGCAAAAGTTATTCTTTTGTCGCCAAGTTTCATCTCTGTACCTGCTAAAGCAATCATACCGCTGCCTTCAACAGCTACCACTTTATCCTTGCCCATAGCAGAGCTTATAACAGCTGTGATTTTATTCTTGTTAGAAGCATATTTTTCTGATAATTTATCACCCAAAACTATAACAGCATCGTAAGAATCATCGGTCAAATCATCTACTGAAACATTGGCCTCCAGCTTGCCTTTTTCTTTATCATTTTCAATTAAATCTATAGTTTTACCGTTCATCCCGCAGTAGGATACGCTTACACCATAAAACAGGGATGCCATCTTTACAGTTTCATACAACTCGTTTGGCAATGTATCAGAAAGAACTATCGCAATTACTTTTTTGCCTGTTAAAGTATATCTCATAGAAAAAAACAGAGGAACCGTGCTTTTACCCCGGAGAACTTCCAAAGAAATATATTTTTCTTTATTTTTCAAAGCTGCCAGAATATTTTCCTTAAAATCTGCCGAGGTTTTTACCGGCTTTTCATCAACCTTGTTAATGACATCGCCTGCCTGAAGTTCAGATTCTATTGCCAGGGGGCCCATTATTTTTGAAACCCAGATTCCGTCGTAAACTGGCAGGCTGTATTTAAGATAAATCGGCACTGTAATGTCCTTAAAAGCGAAACCAAAATCTTCATATACATTTTGCTTTAATTCAATTTCCGTAAGAGGGCTTTCAACAGTTTGAAGGGTAATGGAAGTTTTATTAAAACTCAGCAAACTTGTTGTCTGGGTCAGCAATTCCAAGGTTACTTTTTCGTTTATCGGAAAGGTTGCAATCTCCCACTGATAATCATTGGCCTGCCTCTCTTCCGTTGCCGATACTTCCTTGTTATTCATAGAAATAATTACATCGCCTGTTTTAATACCGGCTTTTTCAGCCGGTGCCTTTTTATAGACTGTTTCAACCAGAAGGCCTTTCTTAATATTAAACGCCTGTGAAAACTCATTTGTAATAGGGTAAAAATCCATCCCCAGGTAACTGTATTTTACGGCTTTTTCAGTATTAATCCTGTTATTGATGTACTTTGCAATATTTATAGGTATGGCAAACCCGATACCTTCGGAAATATTCTTGGATGTTGAAGCGTAATTGATTCCTATTACTTCCCCTTTCATATTTATCATGGGGCCGCCGCTGTTTCCCGGGTTGATTGCGGCGTCAGTTTGTATAACATTTACCGGAAATTCCCACCCGGGGCCTGCTGAAAACGGCCTGCCTACATGGCTGATAACGCCCGCTGTAGCTGTTTCTTCAAGCCCGAACGGAGAACCCAGTACAACTATTTTCTCCCCAAGCTTGATTTTATCCGAATCGCCCAGTTTTAATACTGTCAGTTTCCTATCCGGGATAATCTTTAACACCGCTACGTCAACCCGCGCGTCATAACCTATCACCTGTGCGGGATACTGATAATTATTCTCAACCAAAACTGCTACTCTTTCCTTGACTGCAGTAAACGGGTCGTCAATATCTTCCCTATCATCCCAAAGTTTTGATACTACGTGGGCATTGGTTAAAATGTAACCGTCTTTATCAATAATAAATCCGCTTCCTATGCCTGTTTCCGTATAAACGGTTACTACGCCGGGCATAAGTTTTTTTGAAAATGTTACAATTTCGTCAGCAATAGCCGCACTGTAAAACAATATAATTAATATTATTGAATTTATTACTTTATTCATTTGCTATCATCCTGCCTCTTCGCGCCTAACTCAGGTTTTATTATCCTTGTCATTGTCTTATTGCCGCGGTATACCTGCACAATGATGTACTTTGTGTTTTTATCTTTAAGTTTACCGAGAATATTCTGCCAGGAACTGACAGCGGATACTTCGGCTAACTGTATATGCGTAATTACATCTGACCTTTCGAGTTTTGCATAAGAAGCCGGCGTACCCTGTTCTACGTCGACTATCAATAACCCTTTATCTGTGAAAAGGTTCAGGGAATTATAAAGCGCGTCATTGACTTCTTCAACGGTTATGCCCAGCCAGGAACTTCTGGGCTGTTTTAATTCAGGATATTTCACAGGTTCAACCTGAAAAGTTTTTTCTTCTTTATTTCTGATTACCCTAAAATTCATCTTACCGCCGGGCATGTTCGACCTTATAAGATCCGAGAACAGCCTTGCGCCCTTGGCTTCGGCAGGGATAGTCCTTCCATTTATTTCTATGATTACATCTTTGGGCAGTAACCCGCCTTTTAGGGCCGGACTGTCCTTATAAGTTTTGGTAATAAGGATACCCTTGAAAGGAATACCCAGGCCCTCCGATTGGGTTTTTGAAAGATTATCAAACTCAATTCCGGCCCATGAAATTTCAGAGTCACCCTGTTTTTTAATTATTCGGCCTATAATTTCAGTTAAAGACTCAATTTCCAGGCATTGTTTTTCGGCGCGCATCATATCCAGTTCATCTCTCAATTTATCTTTTTTAATGTCAGTCAAGGAAAGGTTAAACCAATAAGCAGGAGCAACAATACCGGCTATTTCGCCTGACATATTCAAAAGCACTGCACCGTCAATATTTATATTAGGCACGCTCATTATCTGATTTGATAAACCAAACGGCAGGATAGCGGCAACCATCCCTGTATTTATTGCTTTTTCAAACTGGTAATCCTTGCCCAGTGAACCGATAGTAATTATTGACTGGCCGGTTTTCAAGGGAACTTTCGCAAACCTGATATCTGTTGTAACTTTAGGCGGTACAAGCTTGCTATCTATTTTTAGCAAGGTTATTCGCGCAACTTTATCACTACCAACCAATTTCGCCGGGTATTCCTCCAGGCCGACATAAACCCTTATATTCGTTGTTATTTCTGAGGATAAGTAAGAAGTGAGCACATAACCGCCGCTATTGATAATAAGGCCTGTTTTTTTAAAGGAATCCCTGGCAGGCTTATCCGCGATATTAGCGCTTACATCCGCTTCTATTGAAACTATATACGGCTTAATAGTTTCAAATAAAACCGTAATTTTTTGTTCATCAGAAGCTTTAATAGTACTTGGCAATACGGATAAGGTTACAAACAAAGCCAATAAATGCTTTTTAAACATGACATAATTTTAACTATTTTTGACCGAAATTGCAAAAGCATTTTAAAATATTGTATAATAACCCATCGTTAGGTTTTGAAGATTTCTTGGGTCGCTGGCTCAATGGTAGAGCAACGGACTCTTAATCCGTCGGTTACAGGTTCAACTCCTGTGCGACCCAAAAAATATTTATGATGCGGTTGAGTTAACCTTAAGCGCAGGCATTAAAGCAAACGTGGATTTTATTTTTGGTTTGCCGGAGGAGGCGATGGAGGACAAGAAAGATTCTGAGTATGAAAAAAATGGGATCAGGACTGAATCCAGGGGAATTTACTTTTAAAATCAAAACTGCCGAGTAAAACTAAAAAAATAAAATATATCGAAACAGCGGCAGGGATAGAAATAAGTAAACTCTGGTTTCTAATAAGAAAAACCAAAGCTCCCATCGCCAAAGCGGCCAGTACTGGCTTACGGCTTATTTTAAAAATATTTATTTTCCCCAGGCTTCCCGCCAAAAAGTACATACACAGCGCAAAAACCACTAGTTCGACAGTCAAATGGACCGCGCTTACCGCAATATAGCTGAATTTGGGTATTAAGAGATAATTTAAAACGATACAAACAACGCAGCAAATGAAATTAATAAAAGCATTATATTTCTGTTTGTCGCAGACTATCAGAAGATAGGTAAGGATGTAGTTCATAAACATAAATATTTCCGCCACTATTAAAATCCGGAAAACAGGTATAGAATTACTGAATTGCAGGCCATATAGAAACAAAATTATTTTATCTGCAAGAATCAAAACACCGATCGAAACAGGGATGATTATTATCAGCAGAACTTCAAGAGCCCTGTGGCTGTTTTCCAAAAGTTTTTTCGGATCAGTTACAAAAAGCCGGGAAAACCCCGGCAATAAAGCGCCCATAATACTTATAGGTATAAACCTCAAAGATTCTATCAATTTAAATGAGGCGCTGAACCAGCCGACAACCATATCTCCCTGCATTTTTGATAACATTACAACTCCAACCCTGAAATAAATTATGGCAAAAATAGCCGCTAGGTTAAAAAGAAAAAGTTCTTTCATTACTGACCAGCAAAATTTCAGGTCAAACTCCAGTTTGGGTACAAAGAAATTTATGCTCAGAACCGCAAAATTAAGCAAAATACTTATAACTGAAAATGCAAAATACGCTATAGCAAGCCCTATTAAACCTTTACCGGCCAATAACGCATACAAACCTGCAACTAACGGGGCTACTCGGGTAAATATAATCAAACCTGCTGAATACTGCATCTTTTCAAAAGCATAGAAAACTATCGTAAAAGTATCAGAAAACATTGTTATAACAGTCGAGGCGCCTATCAGATACACTATCATTTTAGTTTCCGGAGGATAACCCAGGGCGTTTATAACTATAACTATCAGGAACCACGCAATCACTGAAATAATCAGCCTGAGAAGCCCCAGATTGCTGGTGTATTTGCCCGCAAGTTCCTTATTTTTGGACACTTCTCTGATTGTATATACGTTAAAACCAAGGTCAATCAGGTTAGCAAATAAAACTCCGAAGGAAATTGCAAAAGCAAGTTTCCCGTACTCTGCAACTCCCAGGATTCTTGTTATCCAGACGTTGATAACAAAAGCGCCGGCCCTGCTGATAGCTTCCGAACCCATTAAAAATGAAGAATTTTTTATAATTTTGCCCATATTTTTTTTACGGCGGTTAATTTACTTCGTCCAATTTATAGCCGGTTGTGAACCCGGAATATTTAGACAAGTAATTGATCATAAGGTAAGGATTTTTTGCGTGGATTTTTTCAAATAAATGGCCCTTATTGTCGAGAAGTTCCCGCTGGTCTTTCGGCAGGCCCTTTTCAAGCAAATTCTCTGTTTTTATCATATCCAATGAGGCAGTCTCAATGGCACAAATGTTGCTGGAACCTAAAATCCCGATGTCCGGCACAATGGGTGGCGAGCTAAAACCCCAGCAATCGCAATAAATCGTTATATTAGTCAGGAAATTTATATACGTCATATTCTCCGGGTTTAACTTTTTCAAAAACTTGCTGGTCACAACCGCCATACCTTTGGCAAAGTTATTAAAGTTGCGGTTGTTCATCTTCAACGCGCCTCTCGGGCATTCTATGATACAATGCTGGCAGTAAGTACAGTTATGCGTGAAAATTTCTATCTCCTTCTTTCCCTTCTTTTTATTTTCCGCGCTCTGCAGGCCGATTGCATCCCTTTGGCAAACCTTGGCGCATTTTAAACAATAATTACACTTATTTTTATCATAAACTATCGCGCCTTCCAGGTGGTGTAATTTTCTCCTGGACGGGTTATCTACCATGCCCATGCCGATATTTTTTATTGCGCCGCCGAAACCGCAATCTCCGTGCCCCTTTAAATGTGACAGATTTATCAGGAATTCGCTGTCCAGGGCTTCGCCCGAAAAGAAAATCTTATCAATGGATTTGAATCCTATTTTTTCCCAATATCCGTATTTCCAGGTTTCTCCGAAAGTAGAAACCGCCGGACAGCCTACAATTTCCCTTAAATAGCCTCTTCCAATACCGTTTTTAGCATTATCGTCGATAATTTTTACTTCTTTTGCGCCCTCAGCCATTATTTCTTCTACCAAAGCTTTAATGAAAACCGGGTGTATTGTTGTAAAATTCAATCCCCAGCCAAAATGCATTTTTATTCCAACTTTTTTGCCTTTAATTTTCCCGGCAAAATTCATTTTTCTTACCAGGCGTTTCAATTTCGCTGGAAGAGACTTCGCTTGTTCCATTTTCTCTAATTGAGCATCAGCAAAATATACAACTGATTTATTTTCCGTCATTTTTTCCTTTGAGTTGAAGGTTATATATAACATCTCTGGCTTTTTCTACAAGAGCTTTGTATTTTTCTTCACCGTTATTCACTCTTTTACGCAGTTTAATTTTACTATTTTTTGTCATTTCATTTTTTACAGCATTTCATATTTTACCAGATTTTTACCGGTTTTTTTAATTGAATACATTACTGCATCAGCCTTTTCAAAAAGCAAATCTGCCGTGCATTTAGTGCTGGAGCATGTAACCACGCCGATACTGAACGATATAGGCCAGCTGTTTTCAGAAATTGTTTTATTTATTTTAATCTGAACCCGGGACATTATACTTTTTACCACGCTTTGGTCTGTCTCCGGGAAAAGAATTGCAAACTCATCGCCGCCCATCCTGGCAACCAGGTCTACCGGCCGGATTGATTCTTTCATGGCCAGCGCGATTGAACTGAGTACTATGTCTCCCATATTATGCCCATAGTTGTCATTTATGTTTTTAAAATTGTCTATGTCCATGTAAGCCAGGCTTAAAGAATGTTTGTAGCGCTCCATGCGTTCTATTTCCTTGGAAATTATTTCCACAAAATACCTGCCGTTTGCGATATCCGTAAGATGGTCGGTTCTTGCTAATTCATGTTCTAAAAAATATGCTTTTCTTAAGGCAGACAGCGCGTATGATGTAATTAAAAAGAAAACCAGGATTCCGGAACTGTTAAAAAAAGGAATATAAGGCATTGAATAAGGATGGTAGAGTATATAGTCAGCCATAAAAAACGCGGACGCTCCCAGGATCGCAACCGCAATACTGGCCCAACGGTGGACATACCAGGAAACCAGAAATATCGGTAGAATATAGAATACAGAGATGTTTATTTCTTCGCCGGTTTTGTAATCGATTAAACCGATTATTGCAACGAGGGAGATGCTGCCAATTGTAATTAGGGCTTTTGGGATTATGCCTACTTTCTTTCTTGGTTTTATGAGTGATTTTTTGTTCAAATAGGGTACTTTGGAAATTTTATACATGGTTTACACAGAACAATATATCATTTTTAGGAAGTAAAATAAAGCCCGGCACACCATTTCTAAATTTCTCTTGACAAATCTAATAAAACAGGCTATATACATAAGGTATGTGTGGTTAATTTTCCCTGTTTGCCTTATAGATTTTGAAGACCAAAAAAAAGGAGAGTCATTTCTATGGAACGTAATTATTTCAATTTTTCAAACAACAATTGCTTGTCCTATCTCGCCGCCAGGGTTAAATTCATCCTCCTGATTTTATTTTTTGCAGTAGATTTTTCTTATGCTGTAACTTTCAGCACAAAAACAATAAAATCCAGCGGCGGCGACTATACTTCCCTGACTGCATGGGAAGCCGGGGAGCAGGCTGATTTAGTCGCTCTTGACAGGGTAGCTGTCGC
>JAHIVV010000018.1 GCA_018816525.1 Elusimicrobiota bacterium | reverse complement strand
CCCGTTCCGTTTGAGCAAAGGAAAAGCGGAATCCCCCCCAACCCCACCATTGATACAGTCAAAAAAATTGCGGACGCTCTCGGCGTTTCGCTTGATGATTTAATGAAATAAAACTATGGCAAATTATAAAGAAGCAAAGGCACGAATAAAAATAAACAAACTCCTCGAACAAGCAGGCTGGCGATTTTTTGATAATGAAAAAGGACAAGCAAACATTTCGCTTGAGTCAAATGTGAAACTTACCCAAAAAGACATTGACGCTTTCGGCGAAGATTTTGAATCTACAAAAAACGGCTTTATTGATTTTTTATTGCTAGATGAAAAAGGTTTCCCGCTCGTTATTTTGGAAGCCAAGAAAGAAGATAAAAATCCGCTAGACGGAAAAGAACAAGCGAGAAAATACGCCCATACTGAAAATGCTCGTTTCGTTATTCTTTCAAACGGCAATCTTCATTATTTTTGGGATTTGGAGCGAGGCGATCCTGAAATTATTACCGAATTCCCAACGCAAGAATCTTTGAAACACAGGCAAGATTTCAAGCCTGACAATCAGCGTTTAGCGGACGAAGAAGTCAAAGAAGATTATATCGCTCTTACGCAAAATCCAAATTTCAAGGATGATCCTCGCTACCTCAATGAAGAAACACAAGAACAGTATCTTTGGGACGAAAATTTGCGAATTTTGCGCCCGTATCAGCTCAAAGCGGTTCACGCTTTGCAGAAATCCGCCGAAGCTGGAAATGATCGTTTTCTTTTTGAAATGGCAACAGGCACAGGGAAAACGCTTATTTCCGCCGCAATTATCAAACTATTTTTAAGAACAGGGAACGCAAAAAGAATTTTGTTTTTGGTTGATCGTTTGGAATTGGAAGATCAAGCGCATAAAAACTTTGTCCGCTATTTGAGCAATGATTTTTCCTCTGTTATTTACAAGCAAAATCGTGATGACTGGAAAAAGGCGGAAGTTGTTATCACGACCGTTCAAAGTCTTTCTTCTCAAGACAAATATAAAAAACTATTTTCACCGACTGATTTTGATTTAGTTATTGCCGACGAATCACACCGAGCAATCGGTGGAAACTCGCGAGCAGTTTTTGAATATTTTATCGGTTATAAATTGGGGTTGACCGCAACGCCGAAAGATTATTTGAAAAATATTAATCCGCAAAAATTATTACAAAAAGACCCGCGAGCGTGGGAAAGACGGCAACTCTTGGACACTTACACGACTTTTGGTTGCAAAAACGGCGAGCCGACTTTTCGTTTTAGCTTATTGGACGGAGTAAAAAAAGGATTTTTGATCAATCCTGTTGTTTCGGACGCGCGAACCGACATCACCACCGAATTACTTTCAGAAAAAGGCTATGCGGTTATGGTTGAAGACGAAGAAGGCGGGGAAAGCGAAGAAACATTTTTCCAAAAGGATTTTGAAAAGAAATTCTTTTCCGAAAAAACAAATCGTGTCTTTTGCCAGACATTTATCGAAAACGCCTTCAAAGACCCGATAAGCGGTGAAATTGGCAAAAGTATTGTATTTTGCGTTAGCCAAAAGCACGCTTCAAAAATTACCCAGACACTCAATCAAATGGCGAGCCAGCTTTGGCCTGACAAATACAATTCTGATTTTGCCGTGCAAATAACCTCAAACATTGCAGACAGCCAGCAATTCACAATCAATTTCGCAAACAACAATCTAAGCGGACACACAAAATTTTTGGAAAATTACAAATCCACCAAAACAAGAATTTGCGTAACTGTTGGAATGATGACAACGGGCTATGATTGCCAAGATATTTTGAATCTTGCGCTTATGCGCCCCGTCTTTTCGCCAACTGATTTTATTCAGATCAAAGGACGAGGAACAAGAAAATTCACTTTTGAATATACCGACGAATACGGCGAAAAGCACAAAGCGACAAAAGATCATTTCAAATTTTTCGACTTTTTCGCAAACTGCGAATACTTTGAAGAAAAATTTGATTATGACGAGGTTTTACTGTTGCCTATCAAGCAAAAAGGAACGGGCGGAGACGGACCTGTCGGCGTAGATATTGATGAAATAGAAGTTTTCAATCCTGACAAAGTAAAAACGCTTACTGAAACACCTGTCGGAATAGAGGGAATGAAAGTTGATAGAAAACTTTTTGAAAAAGCCCGCGAAGAATTGCAAAAAGACACGGAAGTAAAATCTGCCGTTGAAAATGAGCAGTGGGACAAAGCCGTGCAGATTATGCGCGACAAGTACGAAGACAAACCGCAATTATTCTTGAATCTTGAAAAAATCCGCAAGAGCGAAAATCTTGATCGCCGTATTTCTTGGCGTGAATTTTTGGAACGAATTTTCGGCTTGATTGATGTTTTCAAATCCAAAGATGAAAAGTTGGAGGAAGAATGCGAAAAGTTTATTTCAATTTACAAACCTGAAAGCAAATATGTTCCGCATATCAAAAATTATCTGAAAGCGTATGTTTCCAATGAATATTTTCGCAACGAAATAAATAATAAACGATTTCCACGAGAATATGCAGGTTTTACGATGGCAGAATTTAAGCAATTGAATGGATTTCGCGAGACTGTTCCGATATACGTCAAAGATTATGTTCTCGTTAATGTTTATATGAGGTAACCAAATTTTTATGAAAAAAAATAATCAAAAATCACAAATTGTGATATATAAAACGGAAGAAGGACAAATAAAAATAGATGTTCGTTTTGAAAATGAAACAGTATGGCTTACACAAAATGCGTTAGCAGATCTTTTTCAAACAACCAAACAGAATATAAGCCAACATATAAAAAATATTTTTGAAGAGGGCGAGTTGCAGACAAATTCAGTTGTAAAGGATTTCTTGACAACTGCCACCGATGGCAAAAATTATTCAACAAATTATTATAATCTTGATCTTATAATTTCAGTCGGGTATCGTGTAAAGAGCTCTATTGCCACAGCTTTTCGGCAGTGGGCGACGATGCATTTACGCGAATATATTATTAAGGGTTTTGTGTTGGATGATGAACGACTAAAAAATCCCGATCTGCCATTTGATTATTTTGAAGAATTAGCTCGTCGCCTATCGGATATTCGCACTTCTGAAAAACGATTTTATCGGAAAATTACTGATATTTATGCCACGAGTGTTGATTATGACCCAACCGACGAACAAAGCATTGTATTTTTTAAGACAGTGCAAAACAAAATTCATTATGCTATTACTGGAAACACAGCGGCGGAGATAATCGCCAGTAGGGTAGATAGCAAAAAGCTAAATGCTGGTTTAACAAATTTCAGAGGAGTCAAGCCGACTAAAGACGAGGTGGCAATTGCTAAAAATTATTTGGATGGGCAAGAGCTTTTGGTTTTAAATAATCTTGTCGAGCAATATCTCGTATTCGCTGAAGGGCAGGCAATGCAAAGAATTCCAATGTATATGAAAGACTGGGTAGAAAGACTTCATGAATTTTTACAGATTAATAGAAAAGATATTTTAAAAGATGCTGGTAAGGTGTCTCATGAGCTAGCGAAAGAACTAGCGGAAAGAGAATATGGCATCTATTATCAAAAAAACTTAAAAACTCCGAGTAAGGCAGATAAAGATTTTGACGCTTTTGCAAATAAAACCGTTAAGCTGATTGGTAAAAATAAAAATAAAAAATAATTATGCTTGATCAAACTACAAAACGAAAACTAGACTCTGCCCGACAAATTCTTGTCGGTAAAGTTCCTGATCCAAAGGCGCAGGTTGAGCAAATCACAACTGCTCTTATCTACAAGTTTATGGATGATATGGATAAGGAAAACGAAGAGGTTGGATTAAAAACTCAATTTTTCGTTGATGACTGGAAAAAATTTTCGTGGACGAAAATTCTGGACAACAAACTTTCTGGACAAGAACGGCTTGACCTCTATGTTCAGGCAATTACGAATATGCCGAAAAATCCGCATATTCCGCAATTGTTTCGGAATATTTTCAAAGGCGCATTTTTGCCATACAACGACGCGCGAACGCTCTCGCTTTTCTTGAAAGAGATCAATGAATTTAATTACGAACACAGCGAAAATTTAGGAAATGCTTTTGAATATCTGCTTTCTATTCTTGGAAGCCAAGGCGATGCGGGACAATTCCGCACGCCTCGCCATATCATTGATTTTATTGTTGAAGTTGTTGATCCGAAGAAAAACGAAACAATCCTTGACCCCGCTTGCGGAACAGCTGGATTTTTGATTTCCGCTTATAAGCATATTTTGAAGCAGAATAAAGAAAAAGCCCTCACGCCTGATGAAAAATTGAAGTTGATGAATAATCTTGCGGGCTATGATATTTCGCCCGATATGGTGAAATTAGCGCTTGTGAATATGTATCTGCACGGATTTCCAGAGCCAAAAATCCATGAATATGATTCGCTCACAAGTGAAAAACGCTGGGATGAAACCTTTGATGTAATTCTCGCCAATCCGCCGTTTATGACGCCGAAAGGTGGAATTGTTCCCCACAAAAGATTTTCAATCCAAGCTAATCGAGCAGAAGTGTTGTTTGTGGATTATATTGTTGAGCATTTGACGATCAAAGGACGAGCTGGGATTATTGTGCCGGAGGGCGTGATTTTTCAATCAAATAATGCTTACACGCAATTGCGTAAAAAATTAGTTGAAGACGGTCTTTTTGCGGTTGTTTCGCTTCCCGCTGGTGTTTTTAATCCTTATGCGGGAGTGAAAACGAGCGTTTTACTTTTTGATAATGAGATTTCCAAGAAAACAAAAAGCTTTTTATTTTTAAAAATCCAAAATGACGGCTTTGATCTCGGCGCGCAAAGACGTGAGCATAATAAAAATGACTTGCCCTTGGCTTTGGAAATTATCAAGAAATATAAGCAAGCGTTGAAAGACGGTAAAGATTTTGAGTTTAATAAAAGCAAAAATCAAATCGCTCATCTTGTCACCAAAGACAAAATAATTGCAACGGGTGATTATAATCTTTCAGGCGATAGATATAAAGAAGTTATAAGTTTTACTAATCAAAAATGGGAAATGGTGGAATTAGGCGAGATTTGCGAAATTTATCAACCAAAAACTATTACATCTAAAGATATAAAATCTGCAGGACCTTATAAAGTTTTTGGAGCAAATGGCGTAATCGGTTTTTATGATAAATACAACCACGAGGAAAGCGAAGTTTTGATCACTTGTCGAGGTGCGACTTGTGGAACTATAAATTTGTCAGAGCCTAAATCTTGGGTTACGGGAAATGCAATGGTAGTAAAACCAAAAAACAATTTACTTGATAAACAATTCCTTTTTTATTTCTTAAGAAATTCAAATCTCAAATCTGTAATATCGGGTTCGGCGCAACCACAAATTACAAGAGCGTCAATATCTCCCTTCAAAATCCCGCTTCCGCCGATTGAAGTTCAAAAAGAAATCGTTGAGCAGATTGAAGTCAAACAAAAAGCGATTGAAGCCGCCAAAGCGGTGATTGAAAGTTTAGAGAGAGAGAGACGCTATTTTGGTC
The DNA here is from genome assembly GCA_018816525.1 of Elusimicrobiota bacterium. NCBI lineage: Bacteria > Pseudomonadati > Elusimicrobiota > Elusimicrobiota bacterium. The sequence goes on along the minus strand of JAHIVV010000018.1, from coordinate 10,286 downwards.
AGTCGCTTAGAAAATTAGAGGGCGTTGAGTGGGTTGAGTTGGAAGAACTTTGTGAAATCAATCCAAAAAAATCAGAGGTTAAAGAAAAAGATATTGAAGTTAGTTTTGTGCCAATGACAGATGTAAGCGAACAAAATTATTATTTTGAGCCAAAACAAACAAAGATAATTAGCGAGGTTTACAAGGGATATACATATTTTGCAGAAAATGATGTTTTGCTTGCTAAAATCACGCCTTGTTTTGAAAATGGGAAGTCAGCAATCGCAAGAAAGTTAAAAAATGGAATTGGTTTTGGCTCTACCGAATTTATTGTCTTTCGCACAAATGACAAGACAATTCCTGAATGGATTTATAATTTCGTCGCCAATACGCAGTTTATCGATGAAGGGAAAAATCACATGACCGGATCAGCTGGTCAAAGACGATTGAATATTGATTTTGTGCGTAAGTATAAAATCCCACTTCCGCCTTTGGAAATTCAGAAAAAACTTGTCGCCGAAGCGGAAAAGGAACAACAAATAATCAACGCAAACAGACAATTGATTGAAATTTACGATCAAAAAATTTCTGATGTTTTAAGCGAAATATAATTTTATTAACTATGAAACAATTAATAGAATACAGCCATATTGAAGCAAAGCAATATTTTCTAAAAGTAGAGAGCTATTTTAATTTTGACTTACCTAAATATTTTGTGTTTCAAACTGTGTTAGACAAAGTATCCCAAAACATCGAAGGGAAATTATTGTCCGACTTTTATAATAGCCATGATGACCCAATAACAAAAAGAAAAAAAGTAACTTACCCTTGTGATTTTGAAAATGTAAATTATATTTTTTTAAACAATAAAGACGGTAAGTTTGCTTACCGACCACTTCAATTGATACACCCTGCATTATATGTATCGCTTGTTCATAAAATAACTGAAAAAAGTAATTGGAAAGTTATCGTTGACAGGTTTAAAGAATTTAGTAGTAACCCAAAAATTAGATGCCATAGTCTACCTCTTGAATCAGAAGGCGAACTTTCTGACAAAGCAACTGCTGTTAACCAATGGTGGCAGGCTATTGAACAGCAATCAATTGCTTCGGCTCTAAACTTTGAGTATGTTTTACACACTGATATTACGGATTGCTATGGCTCTATTTATACTCATTCTTTAGCGTGGGCAATACACAAAAAAGCTATTGCAAAAATCCCAAAAAACAGAAACGACTATTCATTAATTGGAAACTTAATTGACAAGTATCTCCGTGATATGGCTTGTGGACAGACAAATGGCATTCCCCAAGGAAGCGTTTTAATGGATTTTATTGCTGAAATGGTTTTAGGTTATGCAGACCTTGAACTCTCAGAAAAAATAAAGCAAGAACAAATTAACGATTATCAAATTATCAGGTATCGCGATGACTATAGAATTTTTACAAATAATCCACAAGACGCTGAATTGATTGCTAAACTGTTGACGGAAATTATGATTGAGCTTGGTATGCGATTAAATGCTCAAAAGACTTTAGTATCCAATAATGTAGTTCGTGATTCAATTAAGCCAGACAAACTTTATTGGATTACAGCAAAGAAAGGCGCAAGAAGTTTACAAGAACACTTATTAATTATTCACGAACTGTCTCAAAAATTTCCAAATTCAGGAAGTTTAAGCAAGGCGCTAGACAAGTATTTCAATAGAATAGAAAACATTAAAGAGATAAAACAAAATGTTCGGGTTTTAGTCAGTATTCTTGTTGACATTGCTTATAAAAATCCTCGAACCTATCCCATTGTTTGTGCTATTTTAAGTAAGCTTTTATCATTGGTAGATACTGATGAAATTAGAGAAAATATTTTGAAAGAAATAAATACAAGGTTTAACAAAATACCAAACACAGGACATATAAAAATATGGCTACAACGAGTAACGCTAAAAATTGACAGACAAAAACAATACGAAGAAAATTTATGTAAAAAAGTTAATGATAATTCAATAATTATTTGGAACTCTGATTGGCTCAAAGACAGCTTAAAGACATTGATAAGTAAAGAGCCGATTGTTGACGAAGAAATAATAGATAAAATAAACAAAGTAATTGACGCTGACGAGGTTGAACTTTTTGGTTCAAAGACTTATTCATATTAAAGAATCAGATCCGAAGCATTTTGAAATCTTGGAAAAGAATTTAGTTTCTTAGTCCCGCCGGTCCGCCGAAAAGTTTGGGGGGCGAAGCCCAACCCCCTTCCTTTTTGCCCGCCCGAGCGATTGGATTTCAAAATTCGGAATTCGGATTTTCGTCAAAAAATGTTCAAACTTCGTTCAAAAAACACCGTATTTTAAAAAAGAGATTCGAAAATGAGATTCGAAACATTGATTTTTAGGCCCTGAATTGGTACAATTTTTTCAGGTAGAGTGGCTTTTTACCTAAAAATGGAGGGTACTCCAGACTCTTTTAAGCGAGTAACCTGGGGTATCACAAAGGGAGGGTGACATGAAAAGAGTGGTTTTTGCATTAGCGTTTTTGTTTGTTTCAGGTATTGTATTTTCCCAGGCGACACCGGCTACCCCGGCTGATCCCGGAGTAAGTGCAGCAACACCGGCTACCCCGGCGGCACCCGCAAAGAAGCCTGGAAAAAGATTAATTAAGAGAGGCAAAAACATCGAGAAAAGAGGAGAAGCGATTGAAAAGAGGGGAGAAAAATTAGAGAAGAAAGGTGAAGCCCTGGAAGCCGCCGGTAAAGAAAAAGCAGGAAAAGCATTAGAGAGAAAAGGCGAGAGAATGCAGAATAGAGGAGAAAGGATGCAGCATAGGGGTGAAAGGGTGCAGCATAGAGGCAAGAAATTAGGAGCGAAATAATTTTTTTATTCTTTACGTAAAACTCAGAATGGAAATCTTTTATTGTATGTAGTAAAGCAGGGTACTGGAGATACCACGATCCTAGTAATTATTTTGGGTATATTAACAACATGCTGAATTCACTTGCCTCCTTAGACATAAAACTATTTTTCTTCATTAATCACGGGCTGAAGAACATTGTTTTTGATGTTTTGATGCCCATTATAACAACCAGAGAATACTGGACCTTCCCTATATTAATTTTATTTGCGTTGCTGGTTATTTTCGGGAAGGAAAAGGGCAGGGAAACTTTTTTTCTTTGCCTGATTGCCATTTTAATAAGCGATTCGGTTACAAATCAAATATTAAAGCCGTTTTTTCACAGATTGCGCCCTTTTGAAACTCTTTCTGATGTAAACCAGCTTGTAAAAGCCTGGGGTTATTCCATGCCTTCATCACATGCGGTTAATATGTTTACAGCGGCTATAGTTATAAGTTATAGCTGGCGCAAAACCTGGGTTACTGCTTTAATGTTTACTATAGCTGCAATGGTTGCATTCTCGCGAGTTTACACAGGTGTACATTACCCGGCAGACGTTTTTACCGGAGCTTTATTTTCTGTAATTTTTTCCTTCATTGCAATCAAATTATTTGGTATAACCGTACAAATACAAAAACGGAGGGTAAAATGAGAAGAATTTTTGTTTTGGTTTTTTGTTCGGTTTTATTAGCTGGTATTTTACAGGCACAAAATGCAGCACCAGCACCTGCGACGGTCGCAACGCCAGCTCCCGCCGAAACTAATGCACCAGCCGCAGTATCAGATTTGGACAAAGCACTCAATAGCCTTAAAGACAAATCATATAAAGTCCGCTATCAGGCCGTTGTAGAACTTGCAGCAATGACTGATGAAAGGGCTGTTGAAGGATTGAAAATTGCTCTTAAAGATAAGGAAGTCGCTGTACGCGGCTACGCTCTTGAAGCATTAGGCGAGCTTAAAAGCGAAAACCTTATATCTGTAATCGGATCCATGCTGGACGATAAGGACTCAAAGGTAAGATTGGCGTCCGTTATTGCATTGGGAAAAATAGGCAATGAAAAAGTAATTGTTGCTCTAAGTAAAGCGCTAAAGGACAAGGATTCGAATGTAAAAAATCAGGCTGTTGACGAGTTGGCAAAAATTGGCAGCCCGGCGATAATACAGCCGCTAAAAACTGTATTAAGCGAATCAGACAAGAAACTGCGTGTAAAAGCCATAGGAATAATCGGAAACATTAACCATCCTGATGCGCTGGTAGCCCTGGCAGAAGCCGCAAAAGACAAGGACCTTTCGATAAAATTAAGCGTGATAGACAAAATGGCAGTTATTGGAAATGAAACAGTGGTTGGGGTATTAAGCGAAGCGTTGAAGGATTTTAACCCAGTTGTAAGGTTTTCTGTAATTTCTGCTTTAGGTTCAATCGGGGGAGCGGATGCTATTGAAAAGATTTCTGAAATGCTGGACAGTTCAGACCCTAAAACACGCAGTTTATGTGTCGGTATTTTAAAATCACTTAAGGCTAAAGCTTCAGTTCCTTATCTTTGCGAAAGATTGAAAGAAGAGAATAAGCCGGAAATTCAATTTGCGATAGTTGAGGCTCTTGGTGTGATAGGTGACCGCGCGGCTATTGGGACTTTATCTGTATGCCTGAAGGATGCCGATGAAAAATTACAGCCGGAAATCGTAAAAGCCATCGGCGCAATAGTTGCGACAAAGAAGTAGTTATTGGGCGACTTTGAAGTCGACGTGGACTCTTAATTCGTTTTCTTTGAAGTCTTCCGGAAGCGGGGGGAAAGGCTGGGAATACTCTACAGACCTTAAAGCGACGTGATCAAAATAACCGTCGCCGGAACTGCGTTCTATTGATAAATCGCCTAAAGAACCATCCTTTTCAATAACAAACATCACACTGCATACCTGTTTTTTGCTTAATGAGGATCCTTCATTCCAGCGGGACATAAGCCTGTCCCTTAAAATTGACAGATACCAGTTATAAGGAAAGTTTGAAACGGAAATCCCTCCTCCTCCCTGGCCGAAAGGGAGGCCTGAGTTACCGGCGCCTGCGTTACCTTCGGGATTTATCACCTGGGCAGGCGGGTTTTCCCTGTCAACCAGCCTTCTTACCAAATCTTTAGTTTTTGTGTTTTTTGTTTTTATTTGCAAATCGTCTTTAGTTACCTTCGGGATGGTTATTATTTTACTTTCTTTGGTTTTTATATCAGTGCTGGGTTTTTGAGCGCTTCCGCCGATTGTTCCTACAAAATCAACTCCGTAATACATGGAAACGTCAACATGGCGCTGGAAAAAAAACGAACTAAAGATTAGGAAAAATATTGTTAAATGAAGGCCTGTAGAATAGGCTAAAAATTTGGTCATGCTAGCCTGTTAATTAAGCTCCGTTCCCTTTACGGCCACGCCAAGTTTTACGGCTCCGGATTTTTTGGCGACATCCATCACATAAACTACATCTTCAAAAGGGACATCTTTGTCTGCCTGTATCAGAACCGAATTTTTGCCTGAACTTGTTAGATAGGCAATAAGATTGCTCTGCAGCGATTCCTTAGAAATTCTGCGGCCTCTTATTATTATGGTTCCGTCTTTTTCTACCTGAATTTCAAAAACTTCGTCGCTGGATGAAATTGCTGTTGCGGCTTTAGGAAGGTTCACTTTAAGCACAGATTGTACCATTATCGGGGTCATTATCATAAATATTATAAGCAGGACCAGCGCGATATCAATAAAAGGAATCATGTTGATTTCTGCAAAAGGCGCGTATTTTTCGTCAATAGTGGAGTAGTTTCTCTTCATTATGAATACCCTGCCCTCATTTTTCTTCCAGCCTATCTATTAAATCCTCTCCGGTAACTTCAAGTATGGTTGCCGTTTTTTTAATTCTGTTTATAAAAAAGTTGTATGCTACAACAGCCGGGATAGCAACAAATAAACCCAGGGCTGTATTAACCAGCGCTTCGGAAATACCGTTAGCCACAACAGCCGGGCCGGCGGAACTTGTTAAACTCAGCGCTTTAAACGCTTTGATAATTCCTATAACGGTTCCAAAAAGCCCAATAAACGGTGTAGTGCTGCCGACTGTGCCCAGAAAAACCAGGTTTTTATTGAGGTCTTCAAGTTCAAGGCGTATGCTTCTAAACATCAACCGTTCCATATCGTCTGGGTTTTTAGAATGGCTTTTAAGAATTTCACCGTACAGTTTTGCTATTGAATTCGTATATTTAACAGCCACTGAATTAGCTTCGGAAAGTTTTTTTTGTTCTACAAGTGTTTTTACTTTGTTCTCCAGAGCAGTGGTGAATTGCGAACTTTTTCTGAATCTGAACCAGCGTTCCAGTATAATTGCCCAGCAGGCAATCGATAAAAGAAGCAATAAGCTGACTATCGGCCAGCTTTGTATGAAAATTGATTTTAGAGTAAATGAACTAAACATGGGGCACCTCAATTACTTTTTTTAATTTTTTATAAGTTTCGGCCAATGATTCCGGTATTACTTTAGTTTCGCAAATTGCAGATGTAAAATTCGTATCTCCGAGCCAGCGCGGAACTACATGTATGTGAATGTGGCCCGCGATGCCGGCGCCTCCGCACTTGCCTATATTCATGCCGATATTATACCCTTGCGGTTTGTAGGTTTTGTCCAGAGCTTTTACTGAGAGTTGAACCAACTTCATAAGTTCGCAAAGCTCCGAGGAATTAAGGTTTTCAATCTTATTTGTATGTTTTTTCGGCACTATCATCAGATGGCCGTTGGTGTAAGGATAAAGGTTAAGAATTACAAAAGCGGTTTTCGAACGGTATAATACTAGATTTTTTTTGTCTTCCTTAGATTTAAGTGTTCTACAGAATATGCAGCCCTTCTCTTTTTTGCTTGTGATGAATTTCATTCTCCAGGGCGCAAACATCGTTTTCATTTTATTTCTCTTAATGGCTGCAGTACAAAATCCCTATGCTGCATCTCAGGATGAGGAACTGTCAAATTTTTTGTTTTTATTTTTTTATTTCCGTAGGTCAAAATATCCAGGTCAATAACTCTTGGGCCCCAGCGGAAAGTTTTCTTTCTGCCGATTTTTCTCTCAATATTTTTTAAAACAGCCAATAATATTTCCGGTTGAAGGGCTGTTTCAACTTCCCAGGCGGCATTAAAAAAATCAGGCTGTCTGATATGGCCAAAAGGTTTTGTCTTATATATTGACGAGCATTTGTTGATTTCTATTTCACTTGCCTGATTGAGCATTTCAAGCGCCTTGAAAATATTTTCTCTTTTATCACCGAGGTTGCTTCCTACGCCGATATATACTTTTGCCATATTTAGTTTCACCAAATGATTTTCTGTATGCGCTCTAAAGCTTCTTTAATACGTTTCACTTCCTGGGTTATTACAAAACGCACATAACCTTCTCCTGATTTGCCCAGGCCGTTTCCGGGTGTAACTACTATGCCTGCTTCGCTTAGAAGTTTTTGAGCTGTCTGGGCGGATGTATGCCCGTTTGGCACACGCGCCCAGACATAAAATGTTGCCTGGGGCTGCCTTACGCTGAAGCCGGTTTTGTTAAGCCCTTCAACAAGCACACCGCGCCTCGCTTTATACATTTTCCGCGAGTCTTCTACGCATTTTTGCGAAGAAGACAATGCGGCAATAGCTGCGGCCTGTATTGCCGAAAAAACACCGCTGTCATAATTATTTTTTACTTTTGAGAACCCGGTTATTAAATCCGCATTGCCGCAAACCCAGCCGATACGCCAGCCGGTCATGTTGTAGGTTTTAGAAAGCGAATGTATTTCAATTCCAATATCCATTGCGCCGGGTATCGAAAGAAAGGAAATAGGGGGATGTTTTTTATCGTAATACATTTCGGCGTAAGCCGCGTCATGGGCGACTATTATATTGTATTTTTTCGCGAACGCGACAACTTTCTCAAAAAAACTTTTAGTTGCCACTGCCGCTGTCGGGTTGTTCGGGTAATTCAGGAACATTAATTTTGCGCGGCTTAGGATTTCCTCAGGAATTATTGAAAGGTCAGGTAAAAAATCATTTTTTTCCAGTAGAGGCATGAAGTACGCCCGGGCACCGGCGAAAATCGTTCCTGAGTTATACACAGGGTATCCCGGTTCAGGTATCAGTACCACGTCGCCAGGGTTTATAAAAGCAAGCGGTAGATGGCCGATAGCTTCTTTTGAACCGATATTAGAATGTATTTGCGTATCCGGATCTAATAAAACGCCGAATCTTCTATTAAAGTATTCAGCGATTGCCTGCCTGTATTTTTTTAAGCCTGAACCAAAAGGATATTGGTGATAAACCGGGTTTAAGAGAGCTTTCTGGCCCGCTTTAATAATATGTTTTGGAGTAGGTTTGTCGGGATCACCGACACCGAAACTGATGATATCAACGCCTTTGTCTATAAGTTCTTTCTTTTTTTTGTCGATTTCTATAAAAAGGTACGGCGGTAATTTTTCTACGCTGTTTGAATATTTCATTTCATCCTTTTTAACCCGCCATTCCATGCGCTAAGAAGCATATGGCGGGTATTCCTTTAAAACAGCACATCCTGCATGTTGTATAGGCCCGGTTTTTTGCCTGATATCCATTTTGCTGCCACTAAAGCGCCGCTTGCAAAAATATCGCGCGAGTGGGCGCGGTGGGTTAGCTCTATGCGTTCTCCCGGACCGGCATACATAATGGTATGGTCTCCTACAATATCGCCGGCGCGCACAGACAGGATACCTATTTCATTTTTTTCCCTGGGCCCGCATATGCCGTCCCTGCCGGTAACTTTTTTCAGCTTGTTATCCAAAACACTGTTAATTTCCTGGGCAAGTTTTACCGCTGTGCCTGAAGGAGCATCTTTTTTCTGGTTGTGATGGGCTTCGACAATTTCTATGTCATAATGCGGCACCACCTGAGCAATTTCTTTTACTAGTTTAAAAAGCAGGTTTATGCCTACGCTCATATTAGGCGATAAGACTATCGGGATATTTTTTGAAGCGTTTTTAATTACAGCAAGTTCTTCATCCTTAAAACCCGTGGTGCCTATTATCATAGCTTTTTTTGCTTTTTCTGCAATTTTCAGGTTGTTTAAAGTTGAAGGGATTGTTGTAAAATCAATCAAGACGTCCGCTTTGTCTATAACTTTGTTTAAATCATCAACTATTTGCGAACCGTAAATTGCAGGGCTGTCTTTTAGTTCCGTGCCTCCAACCATTTCAATACCAGAATCCTCTTTTGCAAGCGCGGCAATCCTGGAACCCATGTTACCGCAAATGCCCATAACTAATATTTTCGTCATTACTACCCCTTTAATACTCAATGCTATCCGCTTGGAAGGATATTGAGTATATTATCTTTTTCTATTTTGAATTTGCTTCTTATTTCTTTGCTGGATTCTTTCCTTAATATTCTCGCGTTGTTCGGGCGAGTTTAGCTGGGGATTTGCTTCAATTCTTTTACGGAGTTTTTGGCGTATTTTAGTTCTGTTAGCAACAATATTTTTCCAGTTAGCACGAATGTGTATTCTTCTTTCCCTTAATTTTAACAACAGTTCCTTATGCCGCAAAATTCTTTCTCTCAGCGCATAAGGTTTTAAGGGCGGTTGAAATTTCTTTATTTGAGTTTCCTGGTCAACCTTTACCATCGTTTCTTCTTTCGATAGCTGGTTATCCTGCGAATAGCTTCTGGCGGATACATAACCGCTGAGCACTCCTACGTTTGTTGTGTTTTCGTCTTCGATATCTACCACGAATTCTGTCCCTCTTACTGAAAGAACTGCTGTAGGGGTGTGAATAGCTATCTGTGACTCAGGATTTCCTGTTTTTTCCGCATTAGTCAATAAAATTCCGCTGAATAACTTCATAATAAAATTCTGTTTTTTGCTTTCCTTGCTATATTCCAAATTTTGCAGGCAAAGCTCGGTATTATGCTCTATTCTGAAAATAGAGCCGTCTTCTAAAGTTATTTCCGCAGAAGAATTATTCTGGGTTTTTATTGTGTCATTTTTTTCCAGCGGCGTGTAGAGCCTTGCTTGTACCCATTTGCTCCCCGGATCTGCTCTTTTTATTACCACTAGTCCTGAAAAATCAGTAATTGTTGCAACAGCAGGCGAAGTCTCAGTGTTAAGCGTAGATGCCTTTATATTTAACCCAAGGGTTAATCCAAAAATTGTTATTAAGCCTGCCAGCTTTATTTTTTTCATAACTTTCTCCTTATTTTAGAACTTTATATCAGTTGATAATCCTTCAGGGTTCTTTTAAGTTTTGCAAGGTTATTTTCTTCCATGGGGCACATAGGCAAACGGAGTTCATCGGAACAAAGCCCCATCAGGCCCATAGCTGTTTTTACGGGAATAGGGTTTGTTTCAATAAACATCGCTTTGACTAACAGGAAAAGCTTGTAATGAAGGGTTTGCGCT
>JAHIVV010000017.1 GCA_018816525.1 Elusimicrobiota bacterium | reverse complement strand
TTGCTTTGAAATACTCAAGTTTACTTTTTTTGCCCATAATGTAACCTCCAAATATTTGTTTTTTACGGTTACCTTTTTAGATGGCGCGATATCTAACCGTAGGGTTACATTATACATGGCGCGATGCGACCAATTGACAAATACAGCTTTATCGGTTATAATATATTCAGATGGGAAATGGGAATAATGCATACAATCCCAAATAATTGCCCACCCAGGAGGTGAAAACACATGAAAAAGTCAAGAGGTTTTACCCTTATTGAGTTGATGGTAGTTATCGTGATTCTGGGTATTCTCGCAGCAGTCATAGCCCCGCGTATTCCGCAGTTTGTCAACAAAGCAAAAGAAGGCAGAACCAAAGGAAACCTTGGAACCCTGCGTTCAACTTTGAACATTTATTACTCTGACAATGACGGAATTTACCCGGTAGATACTTTGACCGCTACCTTAGTACCGAAGTACATCAAAAAGATTCCGGACGTTGTATGCCCGGGTTCGCATCTTGATCCAATAGCAACAGTTAGAGCGGACACTACAGCAGGCGTATTAGCGCCTATCGACACAAGCGGTTGGAACTACGAGAACACTAGCACCGAGGACAACTGGGGAGATATCTGCGTAAATTGCAGTCTCCACAAAGACAACACCAATGCGGCAACAGGTTCGGCCTGGAGTTCATTCTAATTTTTGTTACTTGAGAACATGAATAAGAGGGGAAGGTCAAAGCTCCCCTCTTATTTTTTTAACTTTTAAACAAATGATTCTTTCATTAATTTTCATTGCGATTTTGGGTTTATGCCTGGGTAGTTTCGCGAATGTACTGATTTACCGGGTACCCAAGGAACTTTCAATAGTAAAACCGGGTTCTTTTTGTACAACCTGTAATACTAAAATCAGATGGTACCACAATATACCGGTAATAAGCTTTATTCTTTTGAGAGGTAAATGCTCAAGCTGTAAAACAAAGATATCCATCCAATACCCTCTAGTAGAAATACTTTCATCAATCCTGTTAATTCTTGTTTTTTTAAAATTTCACAGCTTAAAACTCTTTTTAATTTATGGCTTGTTTGTTTTTGTGCTCCTGATAATTTCCGTGATAGACATTCACCATAGTATCATACCGGATATATTTTCGTTTCTTCTTATATTTCTAGGCCTTATTTTCTCTACTTTCAACTCGTTTTTAGGTTATTCTATCCTCAATAGAATTTTAGAGTCCTTGTTGGGTATAGCTGCAGGGGTTTTGCTATTAGGGCTGATAGGTTTTTTTGGGAAACTTTACTTCAAAAAAGATGCCATGGGTGAAGGCGACATAAAACTTATCGCTGCAATTGGCGCATTCCTTGGCTGGCAAAAAGTAATATTAACTCTTTTTTTAGGTTCTCTGACAGGAACTATATTTTCGGTTGCCTTAATTTATCTTTTTTCCAAGAAAAAATGGGGCGATTACATACCTTTTGGGCCTTTTTTAGCAGTAGGAGCATTCCTCTCGATATTTATTTCAATATCTTTATTTAGTTTCCATTGACTAATACGGTTTTATACGCCTTCATTCCCAAATCTTTTATTGATTTATAATTATCTCCGCTGCCATAGCCTGCATCATCTACTACCGCGCGAGATTGGATTCCTTTTTAATTCTTGATTAACAAAGTAAAGCGACATTGATAATTCGGTAGTATTTTTATATCATCTAGAATAATTTCCAGAGTATTTGATAGAACTGAGAAAGCAAAAGGAATAAACATGACTGCGAAACAAAAAAATTTTTTTCTTTGCTATTTTGAAAGTACCCGCCAGTGCAATATCAATTGCCGTTATTGCATGACAAAAAGCCCCGGACCTTCAAAAAAAACCCATGCCGCCGAATTATCCACGGATGAAATAAAGGACCTAGTCATAGATGAAGTGAAAAAATACTGCCCAAACGCGGCAATAGCTTTTTCCGGAGGCGAACATCTTTTAAGAAAAGACGCGTTTGAGATACTGGAATACACCGCAAAGCAAGGCCTGTGGTCGTTCATAAATACAAACGGAAAACTCCTTGAAAAGGAAACAGTAAAGAAAATAAAACAAATAACGGAAGATAAAACCATATTTGTTTTCTCCCTGAACTCGCTTAACCCGGATACGCACAAATGGAGCAGGGATGACAGCCTGAACACAATAGTTAAAGCGGCGAAACTCTGCCAAAAAGAGAAGGTTAATTTTTTCTTTATTCTCACAATAAGCAAAAACAACCTTGCCACGCTTAAAGAAACAGTAAAATTCCTGAAATCACAAGGGATCCCGGTTTTAAGGTCGCCATTTGTTCCCCGCGGGATGGGAAAAGCCCACCCGGAACTCCTTTTTACTAAAGAGGACATGAAAAATATTATTCATCCTGCGCTCAGGGAGTATCCTTTAAGTTATGTAAGCTACGCTCCGTTTTTTGCCTCGCCGGAATTCCTTGAAAATAAATGGAAAGAACTTAAAGTCGAAATAGGCCAGCTTGGGTGCCAGGCCGCAAAGGGTTTTATTGGAATTTCCGCGGAGGGCGATGTTTCTCCATGCGTGCATCTGCTCGACAGTGAAGTAATGTGCGGAAATGTTAAAACACAGCCGCTTACAAAAATTCTGGCGGAAAACGAAATAATGAACAAAATTAGGGATAGAAATAATCTCAAAGGGAAATGCGGAATTTGCCGGTATAAACACACCTGCGGGGGTTGCCGCGCTATCGCCTACTATAAAACAGGGGATTACCTTGCCGAAGACCATACCTGTTTTTTTGAACCTATTGATGAAAATACCGTATCGGAACATGAAAAACTTCAGAACAATAACACCTTAAAATTCATTGATTTTATTAAAAAGAACAAACCCTGGAGTTCGCTGTTTTAAAATGAAAATATTGCTTATTAAGCCAAAATGGTTCATTAGAAGCGGACTATACAGGTTTTTAAATAATATAAAGTTTACCCCTTTACATCTCGGTATTATTGCCGCGCTGTCCGAAAGGGAAGGGCATGAAGTTAAAGTTGTCGACGCTGATTGGGATGAAATCCCTTACAACGAGAAATTTGACCTGATTGGTATAACTGTAACCACATTCACTTCACAGCAGGTTTACAGTATAGCAGGTAAATTCAAAGAAAAGGGCGCAAAAGTTATTTTTGGCGGTGTTCATCCAAGCCTATTGCCTGAGGAATGCCTCCTGCTTGCGGACGCGGTAATCGTTGGAGAAGTTGAATATGTCTGGACAGATATTTTAAGGGATATGGAGGAAGGAACACTAAAGAAAGTATATCAAAGTAACAAAACAGTAGACATGGACGATGCGCCTTCCCAAAAAAGAGAACTTCTTATTAGTCATGGAAGTCTGGAAAAAGAATTTATCTGCCCTGGCCGTATTAATATTCATATCCAACGCCGGATTAACAAGTGTCCTGCCATTTTTACCTTTTTATGTAAGAGCAGTCGGCGTCCCGCACGGGCAAAGCCTTGAATTCTGGTCAAGCATAATTTATTCAATTAGTTTTGTATTCATTTGCCTCATGGCGCCGGTATTTGGGATGATTGGCGACAGGTACGGGCACAAGTTAAATTTTATGTTAAAAATTAGTTATAGGGTGTTTCCCATTTTTTTAGCCGTTATTTCTATAAGCGGATGCGGTGAAAAATCCTATAAAGAAACAAAACTTTTGATGGATACCGTTTGTGAAATAACTGTAATCAGTCCCGATAAAACCCCGGCCCAAATTTCTATTGACAAAGCGTTTAAAGAAATCGAAAGAATAGACAGCCTTTGCGGTTACGGAAAAAACAGCCAGGTTTCACAGATAAATAAAAATGCTGGAATAAAGCCTGTTGTTGTTGATAAAGAATTATTTAATCTCATAGAAGAATCAATAAAAATTTCTGATTTAACCGGCGGAGCTTTTGATATTACAGTAGGGCCCCTTGGATCCTTATGGGGTTTTAATAATTCCAATCTGCGCCTGCCTGCCTCCGGCGAAATTAAAAAGGTTTTGCCGCTGGTGAACTACAAAAATGTAATCATAAATAAAGACAAGTCTACTGTGTTTTTATTGAAACCTGGCATGAAAATTGACCTGGGCGGAATTGCCAAAAAATATTCTCTGCGGATGGTAATAAAAAAACTGAAAGAAAACGGAATAAAAAAAGCGATGGTTAACCTGGGAGGAGATATACAGGTTATGGGAGGGGCTTTTAAAGGCCGGCCCTGGAAGATAGGTTTACAGCACCCGCGTAAGCCAGGAGAATTGGTAACGGTTTTCAGATTCAATGATAAAACAATAATTTCTTCGGGAGATTACGAAAGGTGTTTTTTCGTTAATGGGGTCAGGTATCATCATATATTTGATCCACGTACAGGAAACCCCGCCAAAGGAATTATCAGTGCCACTATCCTGACTGACGGGCCCATCGCTGCAGATGCAATGGCTACAGCTGTTTTTGCGCTTGGCGTAAAAAGGGGATTAGAGATTATAAAAACTATTCCCGATACTGAAGCTTTGATAATAAGTGAAACCAATAAAGGAACAGTCGTTACTCTTACGGACGGCCTGAAAAAAATGAAACTGGAGTATAATTATTGAATAAAGAATATTTATTTAAGCCGGCAAAATTCGATTACATGCTGGCTGTACTTATTTTAATTCTAGGTATTGCCGGCAGTGTGCCTTTAAAAGCCAATAAAACGGATGCGAAGAAGGCTTTAATTTACAAGGACAACGTTTTGGTTAAAGAAATAGATATGCCCGTTTCAAGCACAAAATATTTTGTTATCGAAGGCACTAATATTGAAGTTGAAGTAAAGAATAATAAAATCAGAATATCAAAGGTTTCATGTCCCTTGAAAGTTTGCCAGCATGTTGGTTGGATTTCGTTCCCGTACCAGACGATTACCTGCCTGCCGAATAGATTGTTTATAAAGATTATAGGCAAATCTGAAGATAATAGTTGTGACGCAGTAGCTTATTAAAAATAATGGATAACTCATCAAATATTCAAATCAAAAAAATTGCTATGCTTGTTTCCTGCGCTTCTGTACTGCAGATTGTAGAGTCCATGTTTCCGCACCCAATACCCGGCGTCAGGTTAGGGTTTTCTAATATCATAACCCTTATAGCATTGGTTGATATGGGTTTTGGGCCTGCTCTTGAAATTGCAGTAATAAGAGCTATAATAAGCTCCTATGTCCTTGGTACATTTTTATCTCCATCGTTCTTTTTAAGTTTTTTTGGGGCTTTAACCAGCACTCTTGTAATGGGCGCTTGTTATAAAGTGGTTTTAAAATTAAAAACCAAATTTTTAAGCCTGACAGGTATAAGCCTGCTGGGTGCGGTAACTCACAACCTTACACAGATAATATTTGTATATTTTTTTCTGATAAATCAGAAGGAAATATTTTATCTTTTGCCCTGGCTGGGCCTGAGCGCCGTAATTATGGGATGGATTAACGGTTTAATTGCCTCCAGGGTTTGTAAAAACCTGGCTGACAATATTGGAATAGAAGCAACCCTAAAAGAAGAAATTGCAAATAGTAATTCGTTTAAGTATAAAAGCTATATTGGCGGAGACTCGTTTATCCATGATCTAAAACCCGAAATAAAAATTGTTATAGCGTTTTTTGCAGGCATTTGTATATTATTTACAGGAAACATTTACCTTTATCTGTTTTTACTGTTTTTTTTATTTGCGGGCTATGTAATTGCAGAACTTTCCCTTGTGGATTATATAAAGGAAATCAGTAAGATGTGGTTGTTTTTAGCTGCTTCATTTCTTTTGCCGGTATTTTTCAATTTCACTCAAGACGGATTAAGCGCAGGAACCCGGTTTGTTTTAAGAATAATACTTCTCATGTCAATCTCATCTCTTTTAATCAAAACCACAGCTCCTGAAAAATTAGCAGCCGGATTTAAAAATATACTTAGTCCTTTTCAAAGATTAGGAATATCCGCGCACTGCGCGCAGAGGGTTGGCGCTATTATAGCTTTATCCTGGAAATCCATGCCTGCAGTTTGGGATAAAATAAATAATCTAATCCATTCTCAAAAAGTAAGCCTTAAGCGGTTTCCGGAAATAATCCAGGGTTTAAGCACTGTCATATTTTTAGTTTATAAAGAGTCAGAAAAATGACAAACAAAAGTGCGAGCCTTCCCCTATTTGATAGACGCCTAGAAAAGTTTATATGATGTAGCAGCCGCCTAATAAAAGGAGGTTGCAAAAATGGAAGGCGAGAAAAGGTGCAGGAAGATTATCCTTCAATAATGGGTTTTTCTGTTAAACTTCCTGCCGGCGAGCATAAAATAAAGATACAATTTTAAAATATTTAGGTACTTCCTCAAAAAATTGATATAATTGGCGGACATACCCAACCAAAGAACAATAACTAAAATGAAAAAAAACGAAAGCATCAGGAATATTGCTATCATTGCGCACGTTGACCACGGCAAAACCACACTTGTGGACTACATGCTTAAGCAAAGCGGAACGCTCAAACAGGAAAAAGACACTCCCGAGCGCATAATGGATAACCTGGACCTTGAACGGGAACGCGGAATAACCATCACTGCAAAAAATTGCTCCATTTTGTGGAAAGATGTAAAGATAAATATTATTGATACACCCGGCCATGCTGATTTCGGAGGCGAAGTGGAACGGGGTTTAAAAATGGCTGACGGAGCAATTCTGCTTGTGGATGCTTCCGAAGGGCCGCTGGCACAGACCAGGTATGTTTTAAAGAAAGCCCTGGAAGCCGATAAAAAAATTATTGTAGTTATAAATAAAATTGACCGTAAAGATGCCCGCCCTCCGGAAGTGCTTGACGAAATTTACCAGATGTTCATGGACCTGGAATCATCAGACAAACAGTTTGATTTTCCTGTGCTTTATTCAATAGGCAGGGAAGGAATAGCGCAAAAAAAAGTTGACGAGCCTGGTAAGGACCTTCATATACTTTTTGACGCTATTTTAAAGCATATTCCTGCTCCCTCATATGATCCTGCAGAGCCTTTTCAAATGTTAGTTTGTGACCTCAGTTATTCAGATTATTTCGGGCGGCTGGCAATCGGTAAAATAGTAAACGGAACAGCAAAAAACAGCGATAAGCTTGTCTGTCTGAAAGAGGGCAATAGAATAGAACCTTTAAAAGTGACAAAGGTCCAGACTTATAACGGAGTAGAATTAAAAGAAACTGAAATAGTAAAACAAGGCGATATTGTAATTCTTGCGGGCATTGAAGACGTAAAAATTGGGGATACTATTTGCACAAAAGAAAACCCCAAAGCCCTGCAGAGAATCAGCGTTGACGAACCGACCATGTCAATGTTATTCTGCGTGAATACTTCGCCTTTTTCCGGAAGGGAAGGGAAATTAGTCCAATCCAGAAAAATTTATGAAAGGCTAACGAAGGAAACGCTTCTTAATGTCGCCATACAGGTTGAAAGTACCCAGGATTCCAATGCATTTTTAGTAAAAGGCCGGGGCGAGTTTCAGATGGAAATTTTGATAGAAACGATGATCCGGGAAGGTTTTGAACTGAATGTCGGCTCTCCGAAAATAATTTATAAGAAAGAAAACGGTAAATTACTCGAACCTATAGAACGTTTGTTTATTGATTGCAGCGACAGCTGTATCGGAGTAGTTTCTCAGAAATTATCCAACAGAAAAGCAAAGATGGATAATCTTATTAACCACGGCACCGGCAGGGTGCGTATGGAATTTACTATTCCTTCCAGGTCGCTGATAGGTTACCGCAATGAATTTATTGTAGATACAGCGGGCACCGGTGTAATTAATTCCTACTTAAAAGGTTACGAGGAATATAGAGGCAGTTTTTCCAAACGCACTACAGGTTCGCTGGTTGCAGACCGCGAGGGCAAAGCAGTTACCTACGCGTTGCATAACCTTGAACCCAGGGGCACCATGTTTATTGTACCGGGTGATCCGGTTTATGAAGGAATGATAGTAGGCGAGCATAGCCGGGATAATGACCTGGCTGTAAATCCTTGCAAGGAAAAAAACCTTACCAACATGAGAAGTTCTACTTCCGATTATATCTGCGTACTGGCTCCCGCCAGAAAAATGACGCTGGGCCAGGCCATCAGTTTCATAAAGGACGATGAAATGGTAGAAGTCACCCCTCTTTCCATCCGCATGAGAAAAAATACACTTTCAGCAGACACCAGAAAAAAGCTCAAATCCGACCAGTTTAAGGAAGCAGAATAAATAAAATAAAAATACTTTTAATTTCAACTTTAATTGTCTTGATTTTATCACTGATTGCAGACAGGCCGAATTTATTATGGAAGAAAGGGTGCAGTATAAAAAACATTTTCATTTATATTGGCGCATTTTCAACTATTAAAATACCGATGCTTACTTTTGAAATAGGATTTTTAGGGTTAAAATTTTCCCTGCTAAGGACCCTGTTTACACTGCCGGTATTTATCCTGATAGCAGGACTGATGGAATTATATCTCAAAAATAAACAATTTGAAGTTAAACAGCCATAAGAGAAAAGCGGGTGGGTGTATGAAAAAAAATGATATTTTTAATGCGGCAAAATTTGTTATGAGCGTTAATGCGCAGCAGAAACTTGGTGAATCACAGGCAGAAGTTGCTTTTGTAGGCAGGTCCAATGTAGGCAAGAGCTCGCTTTTAAATGCGCTTTGCAACCAGCGCTCGCTTGCTAATGTTTCAAAAACGCCAGGAAGAACACGCTCAATAAATGTATTCTCAGTAAAACCTGGCAAATGGATTATCGACTTGCCGGGTTATGGGTTTGCGGCTGTTTCTAAGGATGAAAAAGACAACTGGCACAGTATGCTTCAGCACTATCTTTCCGGGCGACCGGCGCTTAAAGCAATTTTTGTGCTGGTAGATGCATACGTAGGGGTTACAAAACTTGACCGCCAGATGATTGAGTGGTTAAACGAAATGGATTTGCCCTATATGGTAGTTGCGAATAAAACTGACCGGGTTGCGCCGGATAAAAATGATGACCAGCGCCAGGCCTTGGCTTTAGACCTGCTGGTAGTGCCGGAAGCTGTTATCTGGGCCAGCGCAAAAACAGGCGCAGGTATCGCCGATCTGCAGGATATTGTATTTGATTTGCTTGAGTTAGGTTAATTAGGGAGAGTTTAGTGTTAAAGATATTCGCTGGTTGGGTAACTTACAAAATATTTTCTATTGCTCCCGCTTCATTGTTGGGGGAAGCGGTAAGTTTCTTTATTTATGATGTAATCAAGATATTCCTTCTTTTGATTGTCATCATATTTGTCATTTCCATAACCAGGTCTTTCATGCCTCCGGAGAAGGTCAGGCAAATACTCTCCCGTAAGAAAAAACTCCTGGGAAATATTCTTGCCGCTTTATTAGGGATAATCACACCCTTTTGTTCATGCAGCGCGGTGCCGCTTTTTATTGGGTTTGTGCGCGCAGGAGTGCCTCTTGGGGTTACCTTTTCCTTTCTTGTCTCGTCGCCGATGATTAACGAAGTAGCATTGGTGTTGCTTTTAGGTTTATTTGGATGGAAAATAGCCACACTGTATGTATTTTCCGGCCTTGTAATAGCTATTTTATCAGGAATTGTGATAGGAAAACTTAAGGTTGAAAAATTAGTGAAAAATTTCGTGTTTGAAAATAACGGTGTTTATCAGGAATTGGTTTCTAAACCAGACTGGAAAGACAGAATTAATTACGCGAAAGCGTACACCCTGGAAATACTAAAGAAAGTATGGCCTTATATATTAATAGGTGTCGGCCTGGGAGCCTGGATTCATGGCTATGTTCCTGCTGATTTTTTAGCCAGGTATGCCGGCGCCGGCAAATGGTATGCAGTGCCATTTGCTGTTCTTGTAGGTATTCCTCTATATTCAAATGCGGCTGGTGTAATTCCTTTAGTGAGCGCACTAACTGAGAAAGGAGTATCAATGGGAACTACTCTGGCATTTATGATGGCGGTTACTTCGTTGTCGTTGCCTGAATTCATGATATTAAAAACGGTTATGAAAACCAGGCTCATTGTTTTATTTGCAACAATAGTCGGATTGGGAATAATGTTTACGGGATATCTGTTTAATTTTGTACTGAAATAAATAAGGAGGCGGGGATGAAACTTGAAATTTTAGGAACAGGGTGCCCGAAGTGTAAAAAATTAATGGAGCTGGTTGCTGAAGCTGTAAATGAAACAGGGATAAAGGCTGAAATAAGCAAGGTAGAAAAAATCAACGACATTATGAATTATGGCGTGATGATGACGCCGGCTCTTGTTGTTGACGGCAAGGTGGTAGTTACGGGCCGGCTTCCTTCGAAAGAAGAAATAAAAAAGTGGATAGGCGGCAAGTAGAATTGAAAATGGCTTTTTTAAATGAAATAAAAATAATCAGTGTCACTCCGTGCATTGCCATGCCTTCAAGGATAAGGTTTATTGCTGAAATGGATACTGATATTTCGGAAATTATGCCGTATTTAAATACTGTTATTGAAGGTGCTATTTATAATCATGAAGGGCATAACCTGACGCTTAAAAAGGAAGACAGGATGATTGGTGTGCAGGCCCGGCAGATCGCTGCGGGGAAAGTTATTGATGAAAATGATGCCCATGAAATCATAAAATGGTTTAAAACCCTGGTGAATGATACTTATGAAAAAAAGGATTCAATAAAACCAAATTTTGAAAGGCGCAAAAGGCTGACAACCATAGATATTTATAAACTGCTTCCAGTTACGAACTGCAAAAAATGCGGTGAGCTTACCTGCATGGCTTTTGCGGTGAAAATTGCCCAGGAACAAGCAAGTCTTATGCTGTGTTCTGAACTATTTTCCGGAAATTATAACGAAAAGAGAGACGAACTCTTGAGAGTGCTCAAATCGTGTGGATATAAAGTACCGTCGGTTTTTATCTAGAAGTATAAAAGGAGGTTCGACCATGTTTAAGGCTATTACAATCACAAGTTTTGTTTTATTATTTGTATTTTCAAATTCTTTTGCATTAACAAAAAATGTTAGTAAATCAACAAGCACAGTAAAGGTTCAAAAAGTAATTAAAAAGAAGAAACTTCCTGATACCTTAGTAACTTTTGTTGAGCTTGGTTCGGTAACCCGCATTCCCTGTAAAATGATGCAGCCTGTGATGGCGGAAATTGAGAAAGAATACGGGAACAAGGGAGTGAAGATTATTTTTTACGACGTTAAGACAAATGAAGGGAATCCTTATGCTCAAAAATATGGGATACAATTAATACCAACCCAGGTTTTTTTAGACAAAAGCGGTAAGGAATTTTTCAGGCACGAAGGATTTTTTCCTAAAGAAGACATTGTAAAATTGTTAAAAAAACAGGGAGTGAAGTGATGTTATTGGAAATCTTTACCTGGGTTTCAGGAACTTTACAATCAGCGCCTCACATCGCATTGTTCGGGTCTTTTATCTGGGGAATTTTAAGCGTTGTCCTGAGCCCGTGCCATTTATCCAGCATACCGCTGATAGTCGGTTTTATAAACGGCCAGGGCAAGGTTTCTGTTAAAAGAGCTTTTTTGATTTCTTTATTTTTTTCAACAGGCGTACTGATAACCATGGGTGCGCTAGGCCTATTGACAGGAATTGCGGGCAGAATGCTTGGGGATATAGGCAGGTTTGGAAATTATTTTGTTTCAGCGATATTTTTTGTTGTAGGTTTATATTTAATGGACATACTACCTTTGCCTTTTTTAAATTCCGGGATTAGCCAGCCGGGATTTTCGAAAAAAGGGTTGTTTGCGTCATTCACTTTAGGATTGATCTTTGGAATTGCTTTAGGTCCCTGTACATTCGCCTATATGGCGCCGATTCTCGGGGTGGCTTTTTCGGTTGCCGCTTCCAATCTCATTTTTGCAGTTTCTCTCGTTTTGGTTTACGCTCTGGGCCACATTTCCGTGATAGTATTTGCAGGAACATTTTCTGAAGCAGTCCAAAATTATCTTAACTGGAACGAAAAATCAAAAGGCGCCGTAATAGTAAAAAAAATCTGCGGCATTCTTGTTATTATCGGAGGGGTGTATTTAATAAAAAAATGACACCCCATATACTTCCAAGCGTATATCATGGGGTGCTAAGGAGGAAAATGAAAAAATTATCGTTTCTGGACAGGTTTTTAACGTTGTGGATTTTTATTGCGATGGGTATCGGTGTGGCCATGGGATATTTTTATCCCGGGATAGCCGGTTTTTGGAATCAATTCCAGTCAGGAACAACAAACATACCGATAGCCATAGGATTGATTTTGATGATGTATCCGCCGCTTGCAAAAGTTAAGTATGAAGAATTGGGAGATGTTTTCAAGGATAAAAAAATTCTTACTTTATCGTTAATTCAAAACTGGGTAATAGGGCCTGTGCTGATGTTTTTACTTGCAATCATTTTTTTGCATAATTATCCGGAGTATATGGTTGGTTTAATAATGATCGGGCTCGCAAGATGTATCGCTATGGTAATAGTATGGAACGAGTTAGCCTATGGGTGCACGGAGTATTGCGCAGGGCTGGTGGCATTTAATTCAATATTCCAGGTTTTTTTCTATTCTGTTTATGCCTGGGTATTTGTTACAATTTTACCGGGATGGTTTGGGTTGAAAGGCGCGGTTGTAAACGTATCAATAGAACAAATCGCCAAAAGCGTTTTTATTTACTTGGGCATACCATTTATTGCAGGGTTTATTACCCGGTTTGTACTGATAAGAGTTAAAAGCAAAGAATGGTATCATACAAAATTTATCCCGAAAATCAGCCCTCTGACTTTAATTATGCTTTTATTCACAATTGTAGTTATGTTCTCATTAAAAGGGGAATATATTGTAAAAATACCGCTTGATGTAATCAGGATTGCTATCCCTCTGCTTATTTATTTTGTGGTTATGTTTTTGCTTTCATTTTATATGAGCAAAAAAGCGGGAGCGGACTATTCAAAATCCGCGACCTTGTCTTTTACTGCTGCAAGCAATAATTTTGAATTGGCAATTGCTGTTTCAATCGCTGTTTTCGGCATAAATTCCGGAGTGGCATTTACTGCGGTAATAGGCCCGTTAGTTGAAGTGCCTGTTTTAATAGGGTTAGTGTCGGTGGCTCTTTGGATAAAAAGGAGATATTATGGATGTTCCAAAAGTTTCAACTAAAACTGGATTAGCTGATAAGTTAGGGACCATTATGGCCCGGCTGACTATAAATAGGGCAAATTATAAAGTCCAACCGGGTTTATATGCTATTGGAACACCTTCAACAAATTCAAATGTGTTTGTATCAGCAAATTATAAATTGAGTTTTGATTCACTCCGGAAAGAATTATCCGGCATGGATGCCTGGATACTGGTTCTTGATACAAAGGGAATAAATGTCTGGTGCGCGGCAGGTGAAGGAACTTTCGGAACCCAGGAATTGATCGAGCGTATTTCTATAACTAAACTTAATGAAGTTGTTAATCAAAAAAAGCTTATAGTTCCTCAATTAGGTGCAGTTGGCATAGCGGCCCATATAATAAAGGAAGAGACTGGGTTTAATGTGATATACGGGCCGGTACGGGCTAAAGACATACCGGAGTTTTTGAAAGCCGGATTTAAAGCAACACCTGAAATGCGCAGGGTGAATTTTTCATTTGTGGATAGATCAAAATTGGTGGCGGCTGAATTTGCTTTAGGTTTTAAATACCTTTTTATTGCTTCAGTTATACTTATTGCATTTTCCCAGTATAATTTATGCGCGAATATTTTACTTGCATATTTTGGCGGGACTATCTTAGGCCCTTTACTTTTGCCTTGGCTGCCCGGGCGGGCATTTTTTATGAAGGGTGTATTTGCAGGGTTGATAGTTTTCATAATAGCGTATATTTTTGGATTTACAGGTAAAAGTGTTTTAAGTATTGCTGGTTCTCTTTTTCTGATGACAACATTAGCTTCATTTATGCTGATGAATTTTACGGGAGCTTCTACTTATACTTCATTTTCGGGTGTAAAGAAAGAGATGAAGTTTGCGGTGCCCTTGCAGGCAGGGGTGCTGGTAGTTGCGGTAATTATCTTAGCATTAAAAAGTATTAAGTAATTTGAAAAACACGGTTTTGAGCGACATTGAGATATTTAGGTGAAAAAATCGTTAAGAAATTGACATGTTTGACGACCGTAGGGAGGAGTTTGTCAATTTTAGATTTTTGAACCGTCCTTACCCTTAGGCGTATGGGAAATATCGAGTAGGAGCGAAAAATTGTGTTTTTCAAATAATCATTATTTAAATAGGAGATAACAGATGAAACTCAATTATCTTAAAAATGTTACAACATTAAAACTGAATGCCCAAAAATGCAATGGGTGCGGAAAGTGCATTGAAGTCTGCCCTCACGAAGTTTTTGAAATTAAAAATAAAAAATCTTTTATAAAAGAAAAAGATGCCTGCATGGAATGCGGTGCGTGCGCGAAAAATTGCCCGGAGGGAGCCTTGGAAGTAAATGCCGGGGTTGGCTGCGCGGCGGCAATTATTGCAGGCGCGCTTACCGGCAGTGCAACACCCTGCGGCCCCAGTTGCTGCAGCGGAAAATCTAAATAATCCCAAAACCAATAAGGCAGCGGTTTTGGGATTATTTTGATACTTCTTTATAAATTTGTATAATTTAAACTGGCAGTAAAGTAGAAATTCTTAGAGAGGTTTTTAATATGGCAAAAAACGAAGTATTCTTAACCAGAGCCGGGCATAAAAAGTTATCTGACGAGCTTGAGCATCTCAAAAAAGTAAAAAGAAGAGAGTTGTCCAAAACAGTAGGGGAAGCTATTTCGCAGGGCGACCTTAAGGAAAACGTAGGTTATCATGCGGCGAAGGAAGCCCAGGGAATGAATGAAGCCCGAATAACTGATATTGAATCAACCCTCAGCTGGGCGAAAATCATTGAAGATGTTAAGATGAACGAAAATGAAGTTTGTGTCGGGTCTTTTGTCCAGTTGATGAATATTGATACCAAGGAAGAAGTGAAATACAGGCTGCTTTCGGGCGCGGAAGCGGATTACGATAAAGGTGAAATATCCTACCAGTCTCCTGTAGGCATTGCGTTATTAGGCTGCAAAGTAGGCGATACGGCTGTGGTTGAAGTGCGCGACGGAAAAATCAGGTATAAAGTATTGAAGATTTCAAGATAAGAATGGATAGCTATAGTGAATAAAATTATTGAAAACAAATATCAGGCGGGTTAAAAAATCACCCACAGCCTGCTGTCATATTTATTGTAGAAGTTAAAAAGGGTAGAGAAATAATTCATTGTTCGATGATGAATTTTTTGTTTTTGAATTTAATATCAGGAAGGTCTAAATATTTTTTTTCGTCAAGTTTTCTGCCGATAAGTTTCAGCGGGTTTTCAAACCCGGCTTTCCACAAATCATCTTCTTTAAGAAGGTTCAATGAAGCAAGATAATTCATGCAATTTATCATGGTACTGTTGGAGCCCGCCAGGTAACCTGTCCCTTTAAGGCTTATCCTGCCGCTTTTTTCAATAACTATATTTTTACCTAACCAGTTATATTCTCCCGGCTTCAGGCCTGAAATAGATGCGGCGTCGCTGGTTACAATAAATCTATCAAGGGTTTTTGCCCGGAGAGCAGTTTTAATAAATTCCGCAGGCAGATGAACGCCGTCTGTGATAAACATGCCCCAGAGAGAGTCTGCGGATAGCTGGGCCCATAACGGATTTAAGAATCTGTGTATAGAATTATTAATGCCGTTTCCCAGATGCGTGCAGCATTTCGCGCCTTTTAAACAAGCCAATTTGATTGTTTCTACATCCGCGTGATGATGCCCTAGGGAAACTACAGTTTTTTCATTTTTTACAATATATTCTATGAGCTTTATTGTTCCGTTTATTTCCGGAGCCAGAGTTATCATTACTATTTTACCTTGCGCCAAATCCTGAAAATGTTTATATTTATCAAGGATCGGTTTTATTATGAATTTTCTCGTATGGGCTCCTCTTGCGCCTTCTTCTGGCGAAATGAAAGGCCCCTCCATATGTATGCCAAAAATATAAGGTTTGAGGTCAGGTTCTTCCATAGCTTTTGCGATAACGGGAAGGCAATGATTATAAACTTTCATGGAATTAGTTACTACTGTAGGGCAGTAAGCCATAGTACCTTCTTTTATGAGTTCTTTTGTTACATAACGGATATCATCAACTGTAATGGTATCCGATGAGAAATTTTTCCCCAGATGGCCATTTATCTGTAAATCTACAAAACCTTTTTTCATTTTACCTCCCAAACTTACTGGCAGCCTGGCGATCCTTAGACGCCTCAAGCGTAGAATAGTATTACTTATAAAAATGGCGGGCTTTTTGCCTTTTGTGTTCAAGTATCCTGCGTTTTTTGAAGGCAGGTACGCCGGTGATAATTTCTTTTTGTTTTTCTTTTTTTACTAAATCTTTTTCCACGAAAACATTCTCTTTCGTAAAGGGGTTCATTTCCGTATAATACATAAGCGCGGAGTAGGTTGACGGGAGGGGGGTGTAGACCTGGACTTGCTCGGGATTAATCTTTAAATTTTTTGAAATAAATTCTTCCATTTTTTCCATCTCCCGGTCCGTGCATCCCGGATGCGCCGCTATAAAATAATACGTCAGGAACTGGTTCTTGCCCGTCTCCTGCTTAAGCTGGTCAAACATCTGCTTGAATTTATGCAGGTAATCCTTGTTTTGTTTGCCCATCATCTTGAGCACATGTCCCTCGGTGTGTTCAGGCGCAATTTTTATCTGGCCGGAGGTATGATTTTCAACCACTTCTTTCAAATAATTGTAGCCATTAAGTTTATCCTCAATTATCAAATCATAACGCAAGCCTGAAGCTATAAATACTTTGTTGATGCCATCTATAGCATGAATGCTCCGCAAAAGGTCAATCTGCCTGCGGTGGTCCAGGTTTAGATTTTTACATATGCTTGGGTAGAGGCATTTTTTATCGGCACAGCCGCCTTCGGACAGCATTTTACTGCAGTCAATCCCATACATATTTGCCGTGGCGCCGCCAACA
>JAHIVV010000016.1 GCA_018816525.1 Elusimicrobiota bacterium | reverse complement strand
TTAACTACCCGGAAATTTGGTGAAGTAAGACAAAATTCCTCCCAGGTTTGAACTATGTAATGGTATTTTAACATTTTTTTTCAGAAGAAATTGCTGATTTGGAGAAGATCCAAAATCAATATCGGTTCTTGGGGCGATGCGGGAATTTGACATTTGATATGATATTTAATAAAATACATTTAATTCTATGAAACTAGACTTTGACATTTCTTCAATTTTTGGATCAAAAGACATACTAGGCGTTGATATCGGTTCCTATTCTATTAAAATCGTACAATTAAAAGGAAGCGGCACCAAATGGACCCTGGTAAAAAACAAAACCATTCTAATCCCTGAAGAAATCGCCAATACCGATTCAAATCCTATAGAGAAAAAAAACTTAATTGCATCCCTCATCAGAGACTACATAAAACAGGAAAAACTTTCAACAAAAAATGCCGCTATTTCCGTTTCCGGCAGTTCAGTGGTTGTAAGATACGTAAAGTTTCCAAAAATCAGCAAAGAAGACCTTGCGAAAAGTATTCAATTTGAAGCAGAGCCTTATATACCTTTTGACATAAAAGAGGTGAATTTGGGTTTTTACATTATCGGTGAAATAACTGAAGACGGCCAGAAAAAAACCGAAACAGTTCTTGTAGCCGCAAAAAAGGACATAATCCAAACTAAAATAGAAATTCTGCAGGAAGCGGGTATAAATCCGATAATAATTGATGTTGATGCTTTTGCCCTGGAATCCAGTTATGAAATAAACAAAGACCCGCAAGTCCAGGAAATGGCCATTTTGGTTAATATTGGCGCTAACGTAACAAATGTAACAATTATTGAAAACGGCATATCCCGCGTAGTGAGGGATATTTTTATAGGCGGCAACGCATTCACTAAAGCATTGCAGAAAAACTACCAGAGTGATTTCAAAAAAGCAGAGGAATTGAAGAAAAAATTCGGGCTTTTAGTAACCATCGAAGACAAGGAAACAGCCCTGAAGGAAGATAATAAAGACGCATTGCAAATTTCAAATATGTTGACCCCTGTTGCTCACGACTTGTTAAGCGAAATTCATAGATCCATAGATTTCTTCTATTCACAGAGAGGAGAGCATCAGGTTTTAAACCGTGTTTTGCTATGCGGAGGAGCATCAGCGTTAAAAAACATAGACAAATATTTTTCGCAGGAACTTAAACTTCAAACTGAATTTTTTAACCCGCTGAGAAAAGTTGACAAAGCGCCAAACACGCAAATAGAAAACATCGGTGAATATGCCATTGCTACCGGGTTAGCCACAAGACAAATAAACGAAAAATGATTAAAATTAATTTAATACCGCCTGAGGTACTGCAAAAAGAAGCAAAAAAAAGGGTTACTATCCTCATAAGCCTTGGAGCGGGTGCGCTAATTTCTTTTTCGATAATTTTCTTTTTTTACAGGCTTACTGTCGCAAAGCAGCTCTCCGGCGAACTTACAGTATTGCAGCAGGAATTAAAAAAATACCAAACCATAGTGGACGAAGTTAACAGGCTTAAAGGCATAACCGCTATATTAGAAGCCAAGAAAAACACTATCCAGAACTTAATGAAAGGCAGGTTATTCTATCCAAAATTGATGGAAGAATTCATGCAGATACTGCCGCAGCCCGTTTGGTTAACCGCGATGAATACGACTTCCTCATCAGACGGTTTTTTAATAACGATGTCGTGTGTTTCGTACGACAATATTGCAATAGCTGATTTTTTATCTAATTTACAATCTTCACCAAAATACAGCAATATTGAAATCGGCGGAATAACAACAAATTTCGGGCTGATGCAAACTTTTTCTTTTCAAATAACTTGCACATATAAAGCGTTATAATTCTATGAAAAAAGAACAGCAAATATACATTTCGATAGGCATTGGAGTTGTAGCTTTTATATTCCTTTATTTCAATTTTTTATTGAACCCTGTTAACAGGGATATATCTGAAAAAAGAAGGAAAATAAAGGAAACACTTGAACAGGTAGAACAGGCAAAAAGGGAATCTTTACAGCTTGAGGAATTCAAAGTAAAATCTCAAATTTTAGAAACAGAAGTAAAAGAGCTCCAGGAAAGGCTTCCTAAAAGCAAAGATATACCCGATCTAATACGCAGGATTGCAAAAGATTCAGAAAAATTTGGAATTAAAATATCAAATTTCCAACCCCGGCCTACTATGACGGGAGCATCAAGCGAGTATGATGAGATTCCCTTCGGTATTACTTATACTGCGAGCTATCATTCTTTGGCTAACTTCTTTGCCGAAATAGGCCAGGAAAAAAGGCTCCTTGCAACCAGGGATTTGTCAATGAACGCCCAAGCAGGGACTGATAAAAAAACAACTATTGGCGGGACATTTACACTAATCGCTTATATGGCAAAAGGCGGAAGATGAAAAGACTTTCAAATAAAAAATCCATATTATTTTTTGCACTTTTAAGTATCGCTTTAGCTTATGGATGCGGCAAAAAGGCAGCAGTTGTTCAGGAAACTGAGCCGCCTAAACCCCGCCAAATTGTCATTCCAACGAAACAGGCTGAAGAAATTTACAGATATAGCGGAGAAATTTACCGGGACCCTTTTGCACCTTTGACCGAAAAACGAATGATTTCAGCATCATTGCAGGCTAGCGGCGAGGCAGAGAAACCCAATATCGGAATACTTGATTTAAAGGGAATAAGCATAGATAGAAATGCCAGAATGGCCATCCTATCCGGGCCTATGGGCAGTTACATATTAAAAAACGGCAAATTGTTTGATAGCCGCAACAGGCTGATAAGAGGAATAACCGGTTCAATAGAAGGAAAGTCTGTAACGCTGTCTACTGATGATAAATTCACTAAAACATTTAAACTTTCTGGAAACGAATAATTTTTACGGGGGATAAACACCAAATGAAAAAAGTAATTGACTTTAACAAAATCGTCAAACGTAGAGGCTTTTTATTAGCATTTTGCATCTCGCTAGTAACTGCGCTGCTTTTTGCTCAGGCAGTTAAACAGGATTTTTCTTTACTAAGCGGTTTAAAAGTGGACCATAACACGATTAAAATTATTACCTCAAATGCAGTTAAATACAATGTTTTTAAAATTTCAAATCCGCCCAGGTTAGTCGCTGAATTGTTTAATACTGAGCACGACTTAAAACAAAAAGAAATCAGTGTAAATAACGGTATAATTAAACGTATCAGAAGCGGGCAATTTCAAAATGAACCCGCAAAAATAACCAGGATAGTTATTGACCTGATTAAAATGGTAGATTATGAAGCAGTGCAAACCGATAACCAGATAAATATCGCTTTACTAACAGATAAAAAAAGCGCAAAAACTGAAACAGCACAAACACCTCAAACAGAAGAAAAAACTGTTGAAGTTGCCCAAAAAACTGAGACACCTGCAATAGTTGAACAGACAGAAGTTAAAAAAAATGAGGAAACCGCAAAAGTAGAAAAACCTAAAAAATCAGAAAAATCGAAAACAACAATAACGAAAAAACAGACTGTAACCAAAAAAACAGCTTCAGATAGCGGAACAAACAGAAACTCTGGGACTCTTCCAAAAACCCCTGTTACCCTGGAATACCAAGAAGCCGATATAAAAGATGTCCTTCAGGTAATGTCAATAAGGAGCGGAATAAACATAATTTATGGGCCGGATGTATCAGGCACTGTATCAGTATCGCTTAGAAACGTACCTTTTGACCAGGCTTTCCGCACAGTGCTTGCCTTGAAAAGTCTTACGACTATGGATGTGTCAGATAATATCATCAGAGTCATAACACCATCTGCACTTAAAGCTGAAAGAGAAAAAGAAATAACATTCACAAAAGTGTTCCCCATGAATTACGCAGAAGCTGGTGTTATACAAAGTCAGATTTCAGCGGTATTAGCCGCAAGGGAAATAAAAGGGACCATAACAACTGACCAAAGAACAAACTCATTAATCGTAACAGCAACACTTGAAGGAATAGACATGGCTGAGAAACTTTTTAAAGAACTTGACGTCAAACCTCAACAGGTATCTATCGAAGCAAAAATTGTCGATGTTACAATAAACGACATTTCCGACTTAGGTGTAAATTGGTCTATTCAAAACATTGAAGCAACCGGAAATGGCGCAGTATCAATGCCGGGTGCCAGCCAAAATGCAGCCAGTGTTAGTCCTGCCCAGCCTGCGATAGCTGCAGCGGCAAAAATACAAGCTACTGAACTGAAAACGTCAATCCCTGTCCCTGCTGGCGGGAATTTTAATTTTGGATATGTTACAGCAAATCAGGCTTTAAACTTAAAGCTTGGCGCGCTAATCACTTCCGGTAAAGCAAAAATTCTTTCTAATCCAAAAGTAACAACTATAAATAACAAAGAAGCCAGTATATCGTCCGGAGAAAAAGTTCCCTATAAATCTACAATTGTATCAAATGGCGTATCCCAGGAAAGCTGGCAGTTTTTGGACGCCGGCATCACTCTTACTGTGACTCCCACAATTAGCCCTGACGGTTGGATCACTTTAAAGGTTTTACCGGGAGTATCTGTACCCCAATTAAGCCCGGCCGGCCAGCCACCAACTACGAGAAACCGTACCACCAACGTTACAGTAATGGTTAAAGATAATGACACTCTTGTAATAGGCGGACTCATTACAGAAAATGATATTGACAGTATTCAAAGAATACCCGTACTAAGTGATTTGCCGATTCTTGGATATCTTTTCCAATATAAATCAAAAAACACATCAAAGACAGAATTGCTGGTATTCATTACTCCGCGAATCCTGCCAGATTAGAAACAAAATGTGAAGAAACCCTCATTTGCCGCTACTGCGACTTCCATTTTAGGAATTCTATTATTTGTTTCTCCATTATTAAATGCAAGCTGGGATGTATGGACTAAAACCATAATACATCTACTGACAGTCTTTTTTGCTTTATTTTTTTTGTCATACTATTTACCGGAAAAATCTCAAAATAAAACATTTTCACTGGCATTTGTACTTTTCTTTTGGATTTTATTGACATCTATCCTGTCGCAAATAACATTCAACACAGAATTAGAACTTCATAATTGGGTTAATTACTTAGCTCTTTTCATAATGATTCTTGCTTTACCCAAAAAATATGCCGAAGATTCTATAAAATTTGTAATTGCGGCTATTTCAATAATTGTTATTTTCGGGCTTTATCAGTATTTCATTCAAAAGAAATCCATGCCTGACAGCACTATGGTAAACCCCAATATATTAGCGGGATACCTTGTAATGATTGTACCTCTGCTATTTTCTATTCAAAAACAAAAGATAAATATCCGGCGCGGGCTCATTCAACTACTGCTTTTATCAGCAGTTTTATGTTTAATTTTAACCAAATCACTGTCGGGCTTTGTCGGATTATTGTCAGCTGTGCTTATTATTAAGTACCGCTGGCGCGGTCTGTTTATTTCTGCGGCGATATTCCTGTTTCTTCTTTCTTTTAAACTTAAAGAACCGGACGTGGTAAATAGGTTTCTTTGGTGGGAAGCTTGCCTGAGAATCATTAAAGATAACCCAATTTTCGGCACGGGTTTAGGCACCTTTCAGTTTGTTTACCCAAAATATAGAACTAGCGCCCTGGCGTCAATTTTTGCGCACAATTTTTACTTACAGCTTTGCAGTGAAGTAGGCATACCAGGGCTTTTAATCCTTTTAGCACTTATTTATTTTTCTTTTAAAAAAATAAATAACACCTATATTAAAATCAGCCTGCTGTCCATACTAATTCAGAATATCTTTGAATACAACCTGTATATTCTTGCAAATGGTATTCTATTCTGGTTCCTGTTGGCTTACGGAATGAAAGATTCTATTAATGAACCAAAAAATAGTAGTCAATTCAGCAATAAAACACTGCTCAATAAAGCTCTTTTAGTAATGCCATTATTAATTTACTGTAACGGCTTTATGAAGATTTATCTTTCAACCAGGGCTTATAACATGGCTGAAAATGCTTATACAGACAAGGACTATAAGCTTTCCGAAGAATATTTAATCAAAGCAAAAACAATTAAACCGAATATCTGGATGGCTTATTCAAAATTATCAAGTATTTACCTGGACAAATATGAAAAAACACATTATAAATCTTACCTCTATGAAGCTTTAACTTACTCAGAAAAAACCAGTGATTATAATACATTTTACAAATATTGCTATGCTAAAAAAACTAATTAAATATTTGCCAATAATTATTTTTATTGTTGTTGTATTCCTCGGCGGCGGGAAACTATTATACCAATTCAGTATAATTTCGTTATTATTACTATTTTCCGGTTTGTTTTTACTAGTTTATAAGAAAAATAAATTTCTAAATAACATCATTTATTGCAACGAAGTCATGCTTCCTTTAATTTTAATTGCTATTTGGGCTTTAGTAACCCTGTTTACAACAAACTGTTTATATTCAACATTTAAAAATGTACTACAAATTGCTATTTACATCTCTTTTTTAACGTTTGCTTTGACTTTTAACAGTCCTAAATCAACTGTAAAAACGCTCTTATTTTTAAACATTATCCAAAGTATTATTGTTATTTCACAAAATTATTTCGCAAAAACACCTTTCGGCTTATTTCCGGATAATCCAAACATGGTTTCGGGCTTTATAGCTTCTTTAACAATTCTTTCTCTAACTTACATACTTCTGCATTATGAAACCTTAGAGAAAAATGAAAAACCATTATTTTTCATCAGCTCAATACTGGGTATTTTGGCTGTTTTTTCGGGAAGATCGAGAAGTATACTGATTATTTTCATTCTGATTATATTTTATTTGCTTTGGAAAAGATTCGGGTTCAAAGGACTGCTTGCCAGTGTCCTAATTCTTTTTTCGTTAATAATCCTGTTTAATAACACGATATCGAAAAAATATGTAAAAATAGGTGATCCTCTGGCTTATTACAGGCACCAGTTGTGGTTTTCCGCAGTTAAACTGACAGCAAACAATCCGGTTTTTGGAGTAGGTTTGGGCAACTATGGGAAAATATTCCCAAAATACAATTTTCCTGTTGAAAACGAAACAATAAAATATGGAAAATATACTAATTTTGCGCATAATGAATTTCTTCAAATTGCCGCGGAAATGGGGATTCCCGGATTTCTTCTTATCTTCTGGCTTACATTTGTTTTTTTTAGAGCACTATACAAATATGACTATTTGCTCTTGCCAGC
Source organism: Elusimicrobiota bacterium (assembly GCA_018816525.1). Classification (NCBI taxonomy): domain Bacteria; kingdom Pseudomonadati; phylum Elusimicrobiota; species Elusimicrobiota bacterium. The sequence continues at coordinate 4,284 of JAHIVV010000016.1, read as the reverse complement.
GCTAATTTTGGCATTTCAGGCCCTTTTTGACATGAATTTACACCTTCCTGCCAATATACTCCTATTAATCCTGTTATTCGCGATTGCCCAAAACAAGTCAGGCAGGATTAAGGCTTTATCTGTTGAAAAAATTAAAACCTATATTATTCCACTGTTTATTATAATGACCGTAATATATTCAGCCTTATTTCTATCAGATTTAAACGCTAAGTCTAAAAACTATCTGGCCGCTATCAAATTAAGCCCGCTAAACCCTGAAAACTACCATAATTTAAGTATTTCTAAAAATATCGATGACCCGGAAAAAGAGTTGCTGTTAAAAAGCGCCCAATTTCTTGACAGGGAAAACTACATTTATAGTTCTGAATTAGGTTATTTGTATTGGCACCAGGCATTTAAGAAGAGAGCTTTAATTAAGAGCGCTATTGATGAATTCAACCTGTCACTGCAACAAAACCCCTTTAACGCCCAGACCTGCTTTTACCTGGGAAAATTGTTTTATGACATCAAAGAATATTCAAGAGCTAAGGAATATATATCAAAAGGAAAGTTCCTGGAGCCTAATTTATGATATATTTTTTACTGCCGGCTTATAATGAGGTACGACCTGAAAAAGGGGAAATCAAAAATGAAGGTTTTAGAAACAATCTTTTTCTATATCAAACTCGTTTTCAAAATTCGATTAAACAATTAATTGATTAATCGAATCACTTCTGTTCAAGAAACTCTTTTATCTCTTTATCGTCGATAGACAGTTTAATCACTCTTCTCCAGATATCCCGCGCTTTTTCAACAGCTTCCGGCTTATTTTCAGCTTTTCCCAAACAGTAAAGGGCCGATCCCAAACGTTTTAAAGCAAGAATATTGTCAGGTTCCAGGTCAAGCACTTCATTCGCCTCTTTAATTGCGCTGTCATAATGGCCGTCGTAAATGAAATTTAGGGATTTATATAACTTGTAAGTTATCAGGGTAAACCCTGCGGGAATTTCATCGGTTTTTGCAAGTTCAGGATAGTAGTTTTTTAATACAGAATACAACCGGGCGAAAATTTCCTTGTCCATTGAGTTTTCCATGGCATAATGAATTTTTACTAACGCATCGGGAGGATTTTCAACCGGTTTTAAAAATGATAATAGCCCTTTTCTTACGATTACCGACATTAAGTCGTCCCCTGTAAGCTCAGGAACAACATTAGCCACCAACCCTAATTTCTCAGCTATTTTATCCCACGTTTTATTATCAGGTTTTTGGGAAATCAAAATAGCCAATTCTCTGCCGGCGTCTTTATAATATCCTTCACTTATATAAACAAATATAGGCCGTAAGCTTTCCTCAATCTGGTCTGAAAGACTCTTGTCTAATAAAGAACCAATATTGTTGTTTATAAAACTTGTTTTTTCCGGAGCTTTGTAAGATTCTTCTCCTGCTACTGAAGGATTTGTTTTGCCAAACAGCCACGACCCGGGCCCCATGCTGAATGTTGTCTGGTTTAAGGCCTGAAAATCCGACATCAAAGACTGGCTGTAATCAAAACCTATGCCGTTAAAAGCAAAACCTAGCCCTACAGAGAGATAATTATTGCTTTCTGACATTCTATACCCGGCCCTGAATCCAAGGTTTTCCATGGGAAAATATTCTATTCCTGTATTGATTCCGGAAGGGGAATTCAATAGTTTTACATAATCTATATCTATTTTTAGCCCTGACAAACGGCCGGGGAATTTATATCCAATTCCCAATCTATAGGTCAAGGGCAGAGGATCGCCGACATCAACATATTTAAGCTCCGTGCCAATATTTTGAATAACACCGCCAATTGACACTCCTCTTAGCAAATCCGGAAGATATAAAATCCCAAAATCACCTGCAAATGCAGTTGCCGAATATTTTTCTATAAGTGTAGAATGCAATAATTTAAAATTTGTTCCTATTAATAAATCTTTATCGAAATTGCTGGCTGCGTAACTGAAGGTAAGCAGGTAATCATCCTGAATACGAATCATACGGTAGGTTGAATTATCCTGGGGTACTTCAAAAGTACCACCCTGAAACAGGTACAAACTCAGGCCTAAACTGGTAAGGGGTTTTATTCTTCTTCCAAAACTCAATGAAGCATAACAGGTGTCAACCAAGCCCTGCAAATAAGTCATGCTAACTTCGTTTTGAATTTTAGCTAATCCGGCAGGGTTATAATAAATGGTGTTTAGGTCGTCAGCAACTGCTACAAACGCTTCACCCATTGCTATCTGCCTTGCTCCAACAGGCTGGGCCAGAATTGCAGTGCCGCCTAAACTCGATTCGGTTGCGAATAGGGGGGTAAAAATATTTAGTGTAACTATTAAAATTGAAACTTGAATTCCTAGCTTCAAGAGAATTCCTTTTTTTTCCAGATGACACTTCTAGGAAAGCGCCATCTGGAAATATTTGTGATTTTTTACTTTTGAATCAATTGCTCAACATTGCCCCTAGAAGACAGTATATTATTTTACCACAACTATTTTTTTCATATCTTTAAAGTCGCCTGCTTGTATTCTTACAATATATGCACCGCTGGCAGCAACTTCTTCTGCAAAATTCTTTCCATTCCACAATGTTTCAGATTCTCCAATCGGCATATCTTCATCGACAAGCGTCTTAACTAAGGTTCCGCGGACATTGTGTATTGTTATTCTCACATGAACTTTTGCTTTGTCACCCGCCAGTTGTTTCTGATTAGCCGGTAAATCTACTTTAAATTTTATTTTTGCTTTCTTACCTGAACCCGGTTCAACTATTGGCTCAACAGGTTTAAGTTCTCCAATAATATTAACATCAGCCGGTTTTTGGTGTGCAATCGCCGTAATTTGATCGCTGGCAGTCTGGTTTATAGTGTCATAGGCAACCACTTTCAGGCTATGTTCGCCATCGGTTTCAGCAGAAGTATCCCAATGCCAATGCAGTTTATCAGCCGTTGCATCAGTATGTTTAAGAACATTATCAATATAATATTCTATTTTTGAAATTCCGTTGTCATCCGTAGCTTCAACTTTTACATTAAGGTTTCCATTTACAACCTGCCTGTTACCTGGAACAGTAATTGAAACAGAGGGGGGATTATCAATAACTTGAATAGCAGTAAAATTCTTTCCAGTCAAATTACTGCTGACAAGAACGGCAGACAAAGTTACCGGATTAAAGGTATACCCAGCTTTTGTCGGTGTTAAAGTGTAATCTCCGGCATCTAAATTTGTAAATGAATAGGAACCGTCATTTGCTGTAGTAGCTATTGTAGTAGATGACCCGCTTAAAGCAACGGTAACTCCGCTAATCATTGTTCCGGTTGAATTGCTTATAGAACCGCTTATTGAGTAAGTTGTTATAACCGGCGCAATGGGAGTTCCTATAAAGTTCTGGTCAGTTTGTGTACTGGTTAAAGTGGCATAGGTCAAAGATGATGTGTAAAAACTCCAACTGTCTTTTGTGGGGGTAACCACATAGGCCCCGTTAGACAAATTCGTAAACTGGTAATATCCGTTTACATCTGTGGTAGTGTTTAACGAAACAGTTCCTGTTAATGCAACGTTTACAGCAACAATCGCTGAACTTGAATTGTCTTTGATGTAACCGTTAATTGAATAAGTATTGTTTGGGCCACCGCTACTGCCGCCAGTTGAAGCAATGTCCTGATTGGTAATATTAACATTAACTATTGTTATGTTAATAAAAACAAAGGTGTAACCTGTTTTGGCGGGGTTAACATTATAATTTCCTGCAACAAGATTTGCAAAGAAATAGTAACCATTAGAATCAGTCGTAGTTGACGCAATTACAGTTAACCCATCACTTGTGGTTAAAGTTACTGTAACGCTTGTAATTATTGTCCCACTGCTATCCTTTATATAACCGCTCACTGAATATGTCGTTGGTTGGTTTTCGGTGCCAACAATATTCTGATTTGTTTGTGTACTGGTAAGATTGGTGTAACTTAAAGAGGTGGGGGCAAAACTCCAATTGGTTTTAGTAGGGGTAACTGTATAGTTACCAAATGATAAACCTCTAAAAGTGTAACTTCCATCACCCGCAGTTGTGGTTGTAACACTTACTGAACCATTCAAAGTCACTGTCACTCCACTAACTGCAACACTACTGACATCTTTAATATACCCGCTAATCGAGTAAGTGGGTTGACCTGAACCCATATCTGTTTGTATTTCAGTTTGGCTCAATTCTCGATTATAAATTCGAATTTCATCTAAAATCCCTTTATATAAACCCCATACACCATCGGACCTACTTCCTATTCTC
>JAHIVV010000015.1 GCA_018816525.1 Elusimicrobiota bacterium | reverse complement strand
TTTGCGGTTAACTACCCGGAAATTTGGTGAAGTAAGACAAAATTCCTCCCAGGTTTGAACTATGTAATGGTATTTTAACATTTTTTTTCAGAAGAAATTGCTGATTTGGAGAAGATCCAAAATCAATATCGGTTCTTGGGCCGCGAACCCGAACTTGAAAACCTTTTTTAAAAGTAGTACAATCTACTAAAGGTTATTACAAATTAAATAACAATTGGGGTCCTGGGATTATAATCCAGGAGGATTTTGAATAGTCGGGCCGCTATTCTATTAATTTTTGATTTTCAAATCAAAGGTTAATAGGGTTGCGGTATTTTTATTTTATAAGGAGGTAGTGTTTATGTGGAACCCCGCTCAGGACTGGCCAGTTTTTATTTTCATGGCAATATTTTTTGGGTTTATTGTCTATGTTGTAATTAACGGTAAAAAGAATGAAAAAATGGAAAAGGAAAAACAAAAAAAGGAATTAGAGAACAAGAAGTAATTTTTGTTATTTCTCGGTAATTATATGAGCATACCCGTACCTACTATTTTAGGGTTAGTTTTTATATTGCTGGCAGTATTAATTCTGCCATTTATATTTAAATCTATCGAACATAATTTGGAAATATTCTTATTGGTAATGGGTGTTTTAAGTGTTTCAGTAACATGTTTGTGGAGTAGAGATCTCCTAATTGAAGCTATAACGTCCCCCATTAGTCTTAAACACCCTATTGTAGAAGTAGTATTTCTGAGCGGTTTAGTGTTTCGTTCAATAAACAAAAAGATAGGACATAGTATAAACAAATTAGTTGAAATATTTGGTTTGAAATTATTTATATTCCTTTTAATAATCGTTTTAGGACTGTTTTCTAGCGTAATAACTGCCATAATATCAAGCCTGATTTTAGCCCAGGTTATATCAGAGCTGAAATTGGACAAAAAAACAGAAATAAAATTGGTTGTTATAACCTGTTTTTCTATAGGATTAGGCGCGGCACTTACACCTGTGGGTGAACCACTATCTACTATTGCGGTAGCAAAACTAAGCTCTGTCCCATATAATGCAGGTTTTTTCTTTCTATTTAATCAGTTATGGTGGTTGATAATACCAGGTGTAATGGGATTTGGAATATTGGGTATAATTCTGTGTGATAAACCAATTCGTGGCAAACATGGGCTTGTTGAAGACAAACTCGAAAATGTATATGACATAATTGTTAGGACATTGAAAGTATATTGTTTTATTGTGGCACTTGTTTTACTTGGGAAGGGGTTTCAGCCAATAATAGACACATTCATAGTAAAATTAAACCCCGCAATATTATACTGGATTAACATGATTTCCGCAGTGCTTGATAATGCAACGCTGACAGCTGCTGAAATATCACCAAACATGTCTCTTGTTCAGATACGTGCGATACTTATGGGTTTGCTAATTTCAGGCGGGATGCTTATACCTGGGAATATCCCAAATATAATTTGTGCAAATAAGCTCAATATTACCTCGAAAGAATGGGCAAAAGTTGGATTGCCCATAGGATTTGTTGCAATGGTTGTTTACTTTGTGACAATTTTCATTATCTTATAAATAAGGTATAATTTGTCTATGAGATTATTAATAGTTTCAAACAGATTGCCTTTCAGCGTTGAAGAAACAGGCGGTAAAATAAGCTTCAGGGAAAGTACCGGAGGCCTGGTTACCGGCATAAGCGCGTACCTTGATTCGCTGAAAAGCTCTTCTTTTACAAAACAGGAACATATCTGGGTTGGCTGGCCGGGCAGTGAGATAAGCCCGAAATTGGAAAATGAGCTGAAAAAAAAAGCCCTCTCCGAATTTAATGCCTCGCCGGTATTTATCGATGAAAAATCCATGGATTTTTTTTACAATGGGTTCTGCAATAAAACCATCTGGCCTTTATTCCATTGTTTCCCCGTTTATACCAGCTACAATGAAACCTCCTGGAATTATTATAAAAAAGTAAACGAACAGTTTTGCGAAGCAATAGTAAAAATCGTAAAACCCGACGATCTGATTTGGGTCCACGATTACCACCTGATGCTCCTGCCGAAATTACTTAAGGAAAAACTGCCCGATACCCCGGTGGGCTTTTTTCTTCATATACCCTTCCCTCCTATAGAAATATTCCGCCTGCTTCCGAAAAAATGGCGTTTGGAAATACTTAAAGGGCTTATCGGCGCCGACTTGCTCGGTTTCCACACCCATGATTATACGCAGAATTTCCTTAAATGCACCCTGCGCCTGCTGGGATTTGATCACAACATGGGCAACATTACCACCGACAACAGGATATTGAAAGCGGATACTTTTCCCATGGGAATCCATTACCAAAAATACCACGACACAGCAAACCTGCCGGAAGTTCAGCAGGAGAAAGAAAAACTAAAAACTACGTTCGCCGGCCTGAAAACCATTCTTTCGGTTGACCGCCTTGATTATACCAAGGGGATATTGAACAGGCTTGAAGGTTATGAATTGTTCCTAGAAAACAACCCCCAGTGGCACAAAAAAGTTTTGATGCTGCTGGTAGTAGTACCTTCACGCATAGGGATAGACAATTACCAGAAAATGAAAGCCAAACTCGACGCCTATGTAGGTAAAATCAACGGCAAGTTCGGCAGTCTTGACTGGACGCCCGTGCATTACCAGTATAAATATCTGCCGCTTCAGCCCCTGGTCGCCCTGTATTCCTCCTGTGACGTAGCCATGATCACCCCGCTGAGGGACGGCATGAACCTGGTTGCCAAGGAATACATCGCAGCGCTTACGGATAAGACCGGCGTATTAATTTTAAGCGAAATGGCAGGCGCCGCGAAAGAACTCGGCGAAGCTATAGTCATTAATCCCAATCATAAAGAAGAAATCGCTGACGCCCTTAAAGAGGCGCTTGAAATGCCTGTTGAACAACAAAAGTTACGTAACAGTGTTATGCAGAAAAGGCTCAAGGAATATGATGTTATCCGCTGGGCAAACGATTTTACGCAGGAATTGACGGAAATGAATGAATATAAAAAGAAATTCAACGCCAGGCTTTTGAATTCTTCAGACAAAAAACAGCTTGTTAAAAGCTTCAAGGAGGCTGATTCCAGGATTGTTTTTATGGATTATGACGGGACACTGGTGCCGTTTGCCGGTCTGCCGGAAAATGCTTACCCTGATGAAGAAATCCTGAGATTACTCAAATCATTTTCGCAATCCCCGAACACAAAAGTTGTTATTGTAAGCGGAAGGGACAAGCAAACCCTACAGAATTGGCTTGGTAATACCAGCGTGGACATGGTTTCCGAGCATGGCGTCTGGATAAAGGATAACGGCAATGATTGGCAGCTGTTAAAACCCATGAATTCGGACTGGAAACCAAAAATCATTCCCATCTTGAAGACTTATTCCGATAGGTTGCCCGGGTCTTTTGTCGAAGAAAAAGAATTTTCTGTAGTATGGCATTACCGCAGGTCTGACCCTGAACTGGCTTCGATAAGAGCCAAGGAATTAATGGACGACCTGATTTCCTTTACCGCCAACATTGATGTCCAGGTATTGCAGGGCAACAAGGTAATCGAAGTCAGGAATTCGGGTATCAATAAGGGTATTGCGGCAAATTACTTCCTTTCAAAAAACAACTACAGCTTCATCATGGCGCTTGGGGATGACTGGACCGATGAAGACCTTTTCAAAAGCCTGCCGGATAACGCCTATTCTTTCAAGGTTGGAATTACTTCATCACATGCTAAATACAATATAAGAGATTACAAAGAAGCAAGAAAACTTATCGAAGACTTAATAAAGTAGTGCCTACTCTTTCCTTGAATTTATCTTTTATCCAAGTTATCCGGATAAAGAGCTAAAAAGCGGGTTTAATCTGGATTATATGCCCTGTGGAGAACTTGCCGCCAATGCTGTCTGGTTTGGCATAGGAATACTGGCCTACAATTTATTTATAGCCAGCAAGATATATTTATTTCCAAGAGGGTGGA
>JAHIVV010000014.1 GCA_018816525.1 Elusimicrobiota bacterium | reverse complement strand
TTTTACTGAACTCCGTCCCCTGAGCGATTGTAAGGCAGTAGGCCGAAATATGCCGGGGGTTAAGTTCGATTACTTTTTTTAATGTATTTTGAAAATCAGCGACAGATTGGCCCGGAATTCCATAAATCAAATCAATATTGATATTATTTATTCCGGCCTGCCTGGCCATTTCATATTTTTTTATAAAATCCTGAACATTATGAATTCTGCCCAACGTTTTAAGGTTTTTATCTTCGGAATCCTGCAAACCAATACTTAGCCTGAGGTTGCTGAAAGCTTCTTTCAACACAGTTAATTTCTCTTTTGTCAGGCTTTCGGGATTTGCTTCAATAGTAATTTCTTTAACATTTGTGCAATCGAAGTATTTTTTTATTATGCTGGAGAGCTTTTCTATTTGACACGAGGAAAGAAGCGAGGGTGTTCCCCCTCCGATGAAAATGGTAGATAAAGGCAATTTTCCGCCAGAGGCGTACCAGCCTTGGGCTGGGAAATTTGATAAAACTTCTTTTTCTAAAGCAGAAAGATAATCATGAATTAACTCTTCCTTACCGGGATAAGAGATGAAATCACAATAGCGGCATTTTTTCCCGCAAAATGGAATATGAACATACAAACTTTTCATTATTACCTTTCTAATACCCCATGTAACACGCTAGGAAGTGTATGGGGTACTATTTAATAATTCTTATCCTCGCAAGAGGCCAGTAAATTATAAGCGCTTGGCCCTTTAAAAACTTTTTCTTAATCGGCCCCCAGTACCGGGAGTCATAGGAATTATCCCTGTTGTCGCCCATAGCAAAGAAGCATCCTTCAGGAACTTTGACTGGCCCGAAATTGTCGCGAACTACGTCAAATTTCGCAAACGAGCCCTCTTCCCATAATTTCTGATAATCCGCTTTCGATAGAATACCCAATCCCATTCTTGAAAGCTCTATTTTCGACTTTATATAACCTTTCTCTGTGTTATCTTTATCTTGGTAAATTTTGTAAGGTTCAGCCTGCAATTGGCCGTTTACATAAACATCTTTGTCTTTTATCTCGACGATATCTCCGGGCAGCCCGATAGCGCGTTTGACAAAATCCTTTGTTATACCATGCGCCTTATCTTCGTCAGACAAAGCGGCATCCGGGGCTTTGAATATAATTATATCGCCCCTGTGCACTTTTCTCAAAGGAAGAATAGTTTTTCCGTCGGTGAGAGGTATATGAACCCCATAAATAAATTTGTTCACAAAAAGGTGATCTCCTTCGAAAAGCGTATTATGCATGCTTCCCGAAGGTATCTTGAAAGCCTGGACAATAAAATACATTATTATCGACGCAAAAATAACTGCTGACCAGATTGTGTCTGCCCATTCCAGGACCGCCCTAAAACTTTTTGAACTACTGAGTTCCTGTCTTTTCTTTTTGTAGTAGTGCATGATTTGGGCGATTAATAAAACGATAATACCTGCAATAAATAATTTAAACTCCACTTTAAACTCCTTTTGCCCCAAAACCAATAAGGTAGCGGTTTTGGTGCTTCATCCCATTCAGTCTTGAATTTTTAATAGCGCCAGAAACGTTTCTTGCGGAATTTCAACCCGGCCGAACTGTTTCATTTTTTTCTTGCCTTCTTTTTGTTTTTCAAGAAGCTTGCGCTTTCTTGAAATATCTCCGCCGTAACACTTGGCAAGAACGTCCTTCCTTATAGCGCTGATATCGTCGCGCGCCACAATGCGGTTATCCGCTTTAACCTGCAATGGTATCTGGAACATCTGCCTGGGTATGGTTTTCCTTAATTTCTCAATAAGCCTGTTGGCTATTTTGTCAATGTTTGACTCGTGAACAATAAACGAAAACGCATCTACAATTTCATAGTTAATAAGCACTTCCAATTTTTCAAGGACCGATTTTTTATAACCCGTTTGCTCGTAATCAAATGACGCATATCCTTTTGATACCGATTTTAAAGCATCATAAAAACCTACTATTATTTCGGCTAAAGGCATATCGAAAACCATTACCGACTTGAATCCTTCCAACTGGCGTATTTCTATAACCTTCCCGCGGTTTCCTTTGCAAAGTTCAACTACATTGCTTGTAAATTCCGTCGGAGTAACTATGGTCGCCTTTACATAGGGCTCTTCAATATATTCGATGTCGTTGCAGGAAGGGATTTTAGCCGGGTTGTCTATATCATGAATTTTGTCGTCATTTTTAATCTTAACTTTATAATTAACGTTGGGGGAAGTTATAAGAATGTCGCAATTGAATTCCCGCTCCAGGCGTTCTTTCACAATTTCAAGGTGAAGCGAACCCAAAAACCCGCAATGAAAACCAGGGCCCAATGCGCTGGAACTCACATTTTTATATACAAGGGAAGCATCGGTGAGATTAAATTTTTCAAGAGCCATGCGTAATTCATCGTAACCACTTGTACTGACGGGGAAAATTCCCGCAAATACGAAAGGTTTTGCATCAAGCAATTCGTTGACTTTTTTTTCCTGGCTTTTTCCGTATTCAACAATCGTATCGCCGATTTTTACGTCATGAATTGTTTTAATCCCTGCAACCAGATAACCCACTTCTCCGCTTGAGATTATGTCCGTCGGCAGCATTTTTATACCGACTGTCCCCGTTTCTAAAACTTCATAGGTTTTATTATTAGAAAGAAGAGTTATCTTCATGCCTCGCTTTATTTCGCCTTCAAATACTCTCATATAAACTACAACACCGCGGTATGGATCGTAAAAAGAATCAAATACAACAGCTTGCAGGTCTGAGTTTTTGTCGCCTTTAGGCGGCGGGACTTTTTTTACAATGGCTTCAAGGACATCTTCAATTCCTAGCCCGCTTTTTGCGCTCACTTTTACTACATCGTCTTCCAGCTCTAAAATATCAATTATCTGCATCTCCGTGCCTTCTATGTCAGCGGTAGGCAGGTCGATTTTATTTATAACAGGTATTATTTTCAGGTTGTGCTTTTTTGCCGTTGCTGTGTTAGCCAGTGTCTGCGCTTCTACTCCCTGGGAAGCGTCCACTAACAATATGGCCCCTTCAGATGCAATCATTGCGCGGGATACTTCATAAGAAAAATCAACGTGGCCGGGAGTGTCAATTAAGTTAAGTATGTAATCATTGCCGTCTTTAGCGCGATAATTTAATTTTACTGTTTTTGACCTTATGGTTATGCCTCTCTCGCGTTCCAGATCCATGCTGTCAAGCATCTGGGGTTTAGACAAATCAAAGCCTGAAGTATGAGTGTATTCAAGGATTCTGTCTGCCAGGGTGCTTTTGCCGTGGTCAATGTGCGCTATGATGCAAAAATTTCTTATATTCATGTAATGTGATTTCTTCTAATTGCGCTCACCGCTGCTTCCCGGTCATTATTGCTTAGCACTTCGCGAGCCAGGTCTTGCGCGTCCGCTAAAGTTATAGACCTTATAGCCTTTTTTATTTTTGGAACAGCAATCGGCGGAATACTGAATTCATCCAGGCCCAGGCCCACTAATATCGACGTAAATGATGTGTCCGCTGCCATCTCGCCGCACATGCCAACCCACTTGCCTGCCTGGTGGCCCGCGTCAATGATTCGTTTGATTAGGCGCAAAATGGCAAGATGCATTGGTTCATACATATATGCAACCGATTCGTTCATCCTATCTACTGCAAATGTATACTGAATCAGGTCATTAGTCCCGATTGAAAGAAAATCCGCCTCCCGGGCAATAAGATCTGCGGTAAGAGCCGCGGAAGGTATTTCTATCATCGCGCCGACTTCAATTTTTTCATGAAACTCTAGCCCTTTGTTCTGTAATTCGCTTTTTGCTTCCTCAAGATATTTTTTTGCCCTCTTGAATTCTTCTACGCTGGAAATCATGGGAAACATGATTTTAACTTTACCTTCTTTTGACGCGCGTAAAATTGCGCGCAGCTGCGCTTTAAATATCTCCGGGTATTTAAAGCACAATCTGATGGCCCGCAGGCCCAGAAAAGGATTGCTTTCATGCGTGAAACCCTCAAAACCCATCTGCATGAGTTTATCCCCTCCCAGGTCAAGCGTTCTGATTATCACTGAGTAAGGCAGCATTTTATGGACTACCTTTTTACAGATTTCGTATTGCTGTTCTTCGGAAGGCATTTTGTTTTCTTTAAGATAAATAAACTCAGTTCTTAAAAGCCCTATCCCTTCCGACCCTGAGTTTAATACTGTTTTTACCTCCTCAGGTGAATCAACATTGCACGCCAGCGCGACCCTGTGCCCGTCGCTTGTCTGCGCAGGAAGGTCCCTGAGTTTTTCTAGTTCATGTTTTTCCGCTATCTGGCTGTCATATTCGCGTTTATAATTTCCCAGAGTCTGTTCATCGGGGTTAAGTATTACCAGGCCCTGATTACCGTCGACTATTATATCGTCTTCATGGTTGGCTGTTAAGGTCAAATTTTTTAACCCCACGACTGCGGGAATATCCAGGTCCTGGGCAAATAAAGCTATATGCGAAGTCCTTCCGCCGACATCTGTGACAAAAGCCCCTACGTTTCTTTCTTTAAGCTTAATTGTATCCGAAGGCCCCAGGCTGTGAGCGACGATTATAGAACCTTTCCCTGCTTCTGCAATCGCCCTGTGATAAGGGCCCGTCAACTGCCTCATGATCCTCTTTCCTATTTCCTGAATATCATTTTTTCTCTCGCGGAAATATTCGTCGTCAATTTTTTCAAAAGACTGGACTACTTTTTCAACGACGGTCCACAAAGCATATTCTGCGTTCACGCCTTCTTCATTGATTCTTCTTATTACGTCTCTGTTAAGCAGCGGGTCTTCGAGCATCAGCAGATGCGCGTCAGCCAGTAGCGAGTGCTCTTTACCGAATACTTTAATAATTTCTTTCTTGGCTATAGCAAGCTCTTCTGTTACTCCCGCCACGGCGATTTTGAACCGGCCTACTTCTTTTTTTACGTTTTGTTTAGGAATCTTCCTGGGGACTATCGCAAATTCTTCTTCTTCAATAAGGAATATTTTTCCGATAGCAATCCCGCTGGACGCGATTACCCCTTTAAAAACATTTGTCTGCTTTGTTGTTTGTTCCATGATTGGTCCTTATAGTTTCTATTTCGCTAAATTTATTCCAACTCAGTCTTCGTTGAATCTATTTTCGACTAATTCGGATATTCCATTTATCAAATCCTGTTCATCTTCGCCTTCAGCGACTATCTTGATTTGCGAGCCCATTTCAGCGGCAAGGGTCATCAGGCCCATGATACTTTTACCGTCCACTTCCTGGTCTCCTTTAAAAACTTTTATAGCTGACTTGTATTTTGTAGTCAGCTGAACGAACATGGCTGCAGGCCTTGCATGTAAACCCAATTTATTCCTAACAGTTAAATTTGTTTCCTGCATTATTTATATCCTCGCTAAACAAACCAGAATAACAGTAAATAACAGACCATAAAATAATTTAGTTGACGACACTCCTTTTCTGTATAAGTAAGTTCCGGCGCAAAAAACCAACACTGCTAGCGCTTTTTCCCTCATGCTTGAAAGGTCTATAATGAAATACAAAATCGCCGCTATACAAACTGTTATGAAACCCGCAATTCTTACTGTACTGATAATTCGCTGAATATTCCAGCGTGATATATTTTTTATTATTCTTTCCCTCAGCCGGTAGCCCATAAAAACGCCGTAATACCGCAAATAGATATTGAGGGAATTATAAAAAATCAGAAAACCGAAAAAGAGCCACCAGATAACAAAATTATTGATTCCCTTGAAAAATATGACAACCGGAAAAACTACTAACAAGGCACAAAAAGGCCTCCAGACAGCCCAAAAAAACGCATCACCTATTGCCGCCAGAGGGCCGGCCATATTGGTTTTAGAAACTTGTATCATATTCCTCGAAGTTGACGCTTTTTCATCCTTTGCAGTTTTTTCTTCAAGAGAAACCGTCATGCCCATAAGGATGCCTATCATGTAAGGATGAGTATTGAAAAATTCAAGATGGCTTTTAACAACTTCGAACCTCTGGTTTTTATCAGGATATATTTTTTTAAGCGCAGGCATTATCCCGTACAAAAACCCGATATTCTGCATCCTCTCATAATTCCAGGCTGCCTGAATAAAAAATGACCTGAAAAATATTTTTACCAGATCAAGTGCTTTCATATTTCTTTTTCCTGAAAAAATTGAACGCTACCGCGAAACCCAGAACCGGTATAAATTTCAGCGAAGCGTCCAGCCCCTGTTTTACAAATAAAGGAATAATACTTTCAGCCCAATCAAGTATAACATTGCCCAAAGGCAAAAACACTATAAAAAACAAAAACGCTTTAGCTGCAAAAATAAGAAGGCTTATGTATACGTATATGGAAACAGCATTTTCTTTGCCTTTATCAACCCTTTTCTCCATGATTGCCAATAATTTTGAATTGAATTGCCTGTTCCAGACATCCGCTATCCTGAAAAATATGCTTAAAGGCACAGCCAGGCCGATTGCCAGCGCGACAGTATGAAATTGCACGCTTCCCCCGGGAGCCAGCGACCAATAAACTGAAAGAATCGCGCTGACCATCAGTTCGGGAGCCACGTAGGTCCCTATCGGAAAAACATCTATCCACACAATTTCAATAAAAGTCCCGATTAACAAACCGGTTTTTATATCGCCCATAAAATAGCCGGTTATTATGCCTGAAATAAAAGGCCGGGAAATCATAAAATTTCCAATGGCATTATCCAGTGCCAAAAACATTGAAATAAAAGCGATTAAAAACATTTTTACAATCTCTCTATAATAACCTTAAAATCTATATGTTTTGTTTCGTCCGGTTCAAGCTCAAATTTCAGCCAGGGCATTACCGAGGTTCCTTGATAAGTCCTTTCAAATCCCGACTCTGATAGAGAAACTGTTTCTACCGGAAATACCCAAAAATTTGTTTCCTCTTCAAATTTAACGATTACCCTGGTTTTTTGCGGTTCATCAACCCTTACCCACTGGGTTGCCGCTTTATTCATGCAGTCTTCTTTTTGCGTTCCGAGGAAACTAAAATTTAATTCAGGCCCGAAGTGTAAAAAAACTTTTTCATTATCGGAATTTGTTATTTTATATGTAAATTCTGCGCCGAGTACCTGGCCTGCGGCCCTAATTTCTTTTTCTACCTTTATTTTAAACAATTTGCCGCCAACCCATACATTTCCATCTCTTGACAATTTTATTGTATTTTCACTGCCCTTCTGAAGTTCATAATCATATCTCTCCAGGACAAAATCACCTTGTTCGCCGTATTGGCATTTTGAAAATGATTCGTAAGAGGTTTCCGGATGCGGAAAATGATCCAGGAGGCTTGCTTTTGTGTACCAGTCATAATTGAGATACTGGTCTAAATTTCCCTCTTTTACTTCAACAATGTCGTGAATGGATTCTACCGCGGCAGGGGGTTTTCTGCCTTCTCCTGCGGGGTTTTTCGCCATAAACTCTATCAACCTGCGGTGATACGCTTCCTGCCTTCTTGTTAAAGTATTGAGCAGGTTCACACCCGAGTCCCGCAGGTCCCATTCAAAAATAGAACCGCCGCGCTGCGGCGAAATATATAAATTCTGGGAGCTGGTTTCGATAATAATTTCATCCTGGCTGTCTTTATCAAAATCAAAAACTGTTATCTTTATACCGGATATTTCTTCAATAGTTTTTTCAGCAAGGATTAATTTTTCGTATATTGCTTTGCGTAAATGGGGCAAATAAAGCCCGCCGAAAACCCCGTGCCAGTAAGCG
Organism: Elusimicrobiota bacterium; assembly: GCA_018816525.1. Lineage (NCBI taxonomy): Bacteria > Pseudomonadati > Elusimicrobiota > Elusimicrobiota bacterium. Next base: position 18,429 of record JAHIVV010000014.1, on the reverse strand, counting down.
CAATTGCACTGGCCTTCATAAAGAAAATCAAGCGCTTTGGCTATTTGCCGGGCAGTACGCTGATTTTTGTCTTCTTCACTTTTTGCGTTGAATTCCGACCTTAGATTATTAATTTTATCGCTTACATAAAGCATTTTTTTGTGCATAATATTTGTTTCAGGGTATTTTGTCATAAAATTGCGCCAAATACCGCCGCGGACAAATTTCTTGATCTTTTCGCCGGAATGCGCGGTTTTGAGCTCTTCCATTACATCTTCCATCTCTTCCTGGGGAACCCTCGGAAGAGCCCACTGAGTCATTTCAAAATAACTTGCCGTGGGCAGGTATATTTTACCCCTGGCCGGGTATTTTTTTATAACTTCGCCCGGTGTCGTAGACGTTATCCAATCCGAGTTATCTTCAAGAGCTTTTAAAAACCTATCAAGCCAGCCGTCGGTATAAACATGTTTATGCGTGTGAGGCCAAAGCCCGAACTTTTCACCGTCATCGATCATTACTAGGGTTGTTCCTTCATGTTCCGTCGCCATTTTCCTGAAATAATCTATTGTTTCTTCAACAGTCCGGAACGGTATATAATACCTGAGCATCTGGTTTATTGTAAATATTTTAAGCACCTGGCCTTGTTCTTCGGTAAGGTAGTAACCCGTACGTTCTTCCTCGGACAATCCGCTTGACAAAAAATGATAATCATCTACTACTGTATATTTGACGCCCGCAATAGCAAATATTTTGGGAAGGTGGGGTTCCCAGACGCGTTCTGCAAGCCAAAGGCCCTCAGGCCTGGAATTAAATTCATTTTTAAGGTACTCGGACATTTTCTTTATCTGCCCGATTTTATCCCTGTCGGGAAGAGCAGGCATTACTGGCTCATAATATCCGCCGCCGATTAATTCCACCTGGTTGTTATCGTGCATTTGTTTCGTCTTATCAATATATTCCGGCTGGAATTCCCTGAAATAATCCCATAAGACTCCCGAACAATGCAGCGACCACTTTATGGAGGGGTGGTTTTCCATTAATTCAAGAAAAGGTTTATAGGCGAGTTCATAACCTTTGTCCAGTACTTCTTTAAAATTTCCCACAGGCTGGTGGTTATGGACGCCGAAAATAAAATTAATTTTTTTCATTTTTATAATATTTCGCGATTAAATCAATTACATTATGCCGTTCATCCAGAGGAAGCACTCTTCCTTCAACCTCAACACCCAGTTTTGCTATTTCCCTGAGGGCGGTTACATCCTGGTCATTAAGAGAAAGCCCTGTGCCTATCTGCTGCTTGCCGGCCGAAAAGTGCAGGCCCCCGACATTCACTGAAGACAGCTCAACTCCGCCTTTAATCAATTCAAGCACGTCAAAAGGGTTCGAAAAAAGCGCCAGCACCTTTTCTTTTTCAAAATAGCCACTGGTAAATTTTTTTATAGCTTCTCCGACAGTAAGGCATTCTATATGTATTCCGGAAGGTATGGAAATACTGTATAAGGCAGATTGCATTTTGTCAGCGGCGACCAGGTCATTAACAACGATTATAAAACTGGCGTTAAGAACCCGCAGCCAGCCTTCAATCACCTGTCCGTGAACAAGCCTGTCATCAATTCTTGCAAGAATTATTGCCATAATTTATATCTGTCCGCTGTCTAATTTTCCCAAAAATATTTTTTTTACATCCACAATATTTTTTTGGCCTGCGTCAATGACTTTTTTTGCCAGGTCCTTTAACGGCAATTTGTCTTTATTTATTAAAGCGGTAATAAGCATATATAAATTAACCCCGCTTATTATCTCAAGGTTATGCATTTTTGTGTAAGGCAGGACTATATTGCACGGCGTACCGCCCAGCAGGTCGGTCAAAACTAATATTCCGTCACCTTTATCGATTTCCTTTATAACCCGGCCTACTTTATCTTTAAGAGATTCCTGCGATTCGTCGGGAGGTATTTGAAATGCGCTTACATCGACATGGCGGCCTATTATCATTTCAGCTCCTTTTCCCAACTTTTCCCCTAAATCACCATGCGTAACAATCAGGATATTAATCATTTCCTTCTTTCTTTTCCCGGACCCTGTCCGGGGCCATTTCCCGAATAAGTTTTTCATTAAGTAATTTTGCGCTATAATGCCCGCTCTGCTTCAACCGCTGGTTCAGAGCCGCTATCTCAAGCAGGACTGCCAGGTTTCTTCCCTGCCGTACAGGCATTATTATTTCAGGTATATTAGTGCCAAGAATATTTGTAACCTTTTCTTCAATACCCAGCCTGTCGTATTCCTGGATTAAATTCCATTCCTCAAGCTTTACCACCAGTTCAATTTTCGCGCTATTCATAATGGCCCCTAAACCAAAAATTGACTGGACATCTATAATCCCTAGCCCGCGGACTTCGATATGATGGCTTATAATTTTTTCTGCGCTGCCGACCAGGATTCCCCTGGTCCTGCGCCTTATTTTCACAATATCATCGGCAACAAGCATATGCCCTCTTTTTATAAGCTCCAAAGCGCATTCTGATTTGCCTATTCCTGATTCGCCCGTGATAAGCACGCCAAGCCCGTAAATTTCAACCAACACGCCATGCATTTGAATACTAGGCGCCAATTGTTCTTCCAGGGCCAGGTAAAGATTAATTAAAAACTCTGAAGTCTGGCCTGAAGTCTTCATCAGAGGCAATTTATATTCTCCGCATAAATCAATTAATTCTTCAGGCGGCTGGAAATCCTTGGTTACTATTATACAGGGCATTTGAGAATATGAATTTATCAAATCTTTAAATACCTTAAGGCGCGTTTCCGGAGAAAGTTTTTGCGCATAAGTCTGCTCTGCAGCCCCCCAAATATGAATTTGTTCCGCAGGGAAATGCGTAAAGTGCCCGGTCAAAGCAAGGCCTAAACGGTTTATCTCGGGTTGAACGATCGTGCGAGAAAAACCTTCTTTACCTGTTATTATGGATAAGGATAAAACTTTGCCTTTGTTGTTGAATAAATCGCCCACTGAATATTTTATCATTGGGTTTTACAGTTCATCTTCCTGCTGGATTATTTTCAACACTTCCTCTTTACTTTTAGATTCAAGCAATGCCTGCCTGAAAAACTTGTCTTTGCAAAGCCTGGAAACTTTGGCCAGTGCCCTAAGGTGCTGTCCGCCTGAATCCGGAGGTGACAGGAGCAAAAAGATGATATGAACAGGTTCGCCATCCAGGGCTTCAAACTCCACCCCCTGCCTGGAAATGCCTACAGCTCCGACAAGATCGCTTACTGCATCAGTCCTTCCGTGGGGTATCGCTACTCCCTGGCCAATGCCGGTAGTTCCAAGTTTTTCCCTCTCCATCACGGATGCAATTGCTTTATTGGAATCCTTTAATTTCTTTTCCTTCATAACACATTCAACCAACTCGCTTACAGCGCCTTTCTTGTCCTTTGACTGGAGTTCAAGAATTATTGCTTTTGGGTACAAAAACTCGAAAATCTTTATCAACTTGTTTATTCCCCCTTTTTATTTATTATTTTTTCATTTTAAGTTTTTTTTCAATAGTTCAATTCAAGCAAGCCATTGCCGCCGTTTTCTTTTTTGTATACTATCGTGACCTTGTCGGTATACCTGTTTGAAAAAGCGAAGAAATTTAATTCAAGCGCATCCATTTCGTTCAATGCCTGTTTGGGAGTAAAATATTTCAAATCCTGTTTCCTTGTTCCCAGTATATCCTGTGGAGCTGATCCGTCAGACATGCGGTAAATTTCCTGTTTTGCCGGGTGTTTGCTATGATGGCCTTTCTGGATTTCTTTGAATTTGTTTACCTGCCTTTCAAGCTTGTCTGTGGTAAGGTCGACCGCCGCATACATGTCGGAAGAAACCTCTTTTGCCTTAAAAATATGTCCTTCTACATGAAGTTTTATTTCCACTATCTGCCTGTACTTTTCCACTTCCATTTTAACCTGGGCATTAATGATCTGATGCATGAGAAAATGGGTCAGCTTCTCAATTTTTTTAGTAACGTAATCTTCCAGCGGTTTTGTCAGCTTGACATTTCTTGTCGTGATGCTGATTTTCATGTTACAATCCCCCTTAGGTATTTGTTTAAACTTGGAACTTCTCTCCTAAATACAGCCTTCTGGCTTCCGGGCTGTTAAGCAAGCTTTTTGCATCGCCCTCCAAAAGTATTTTACCGTCATAAATAATATAAGCGCGGTCAATAATCTCCAGAGTTTCCCTTACATTGTGGTCAGTAATCAGTATTCCTATATGTTTTTGTTTGAGGACTTTTATCATGTTCTGTATTTCTGTCACTGTGATAGGGTCAATGCCGACAAATGGTTCGTCTAATAATAAAAAAACCGGGTCAATAAGCAGGGCCCGGGCAATTTCTGTACGCCTTTTTTCTCCTCCTGAAAGCGAATAAGCTTTCTGTTTGCGTAGTTTTTCCAAACCAAACTCTTTTATAGAGCTTTCTATCTTTGCTTTTTTGGTTTCCTGCGGCATCTTCAGGAACTCAGTAATTGCAACAAAGTTATCCTCCACGGTAAGTTTGCGGAAAATTGAGGGTTCCTGAGGCAGGTAAGATACGCCCGAGCGGGCGCGCATATACATGGGCATATTCGTCATATCCTTATCGCCTATAAAAACTTTCCCGGCATCCGGAGTATAAGAACCCACTATCATCTTAAAAATGGTAGTTTTACCTGCGCCATTAGGGCCGAGTAACCCTACGATTTCTCCTTTTTTAACCTCAAGTGTTACTCCGTCAACAACCTTTTTGCCTTTTTTAAAACTTTTTACCAAATTCTGCGCTTTTAATTTCATATACCGGTCTTCCTGGTTATTTGCGAGAAAACATTATTTTCAAAATAGAGCTTCCTTTCCTCAGGCATCATCATTATCTTTTCCGCCGTGAATTTTGCTTCGTATTCTCCGAAATAATTTACCACAGGCATAAAATCTTTCTCTTTCAGCATAACTATTTTTTTACTGTCATGAAAATACTGCGCAAATTGGGACTGGGCCGTGTTTTTTTCAAAAGCCAGAGAAACATTATCATAAAATTTAGCCTCTTTTGTTATGCCGTTAAAATCTATCAAGTCCGCTTTTATTTCTATAATCCTGCCGTCGCTGCTGGTATAAATTGCCCAGCAATTCCCCCATAATTTTGATTGGTCCGTTTTCGAGTTATAGGTTCCGTTGTCAGCCTTTATTTTTAGTACACCTGTAGTTTCATCGATATAATATCCGTTTATATTACCCGACATTTCCATAATTTTCGAGCTTTTATCATCTACCGCATAATCAGCGGTTAAAAAGTTTTTGCCTACTACAGCGCTGACATTTTTTCTGTAAATCATCTTATTTTCTTTCATCCTGAATTCCAGGGAATCAGCTTTAAGAAACTCTGAAGGCGCGGGGCCGGAAAAAAGGCTGTAAGGAAAACAGGAGATATACGCTATTGAAATGAAGATGATGTTGTTTTTATTCATTTGCTTCCCTGCGCCACGCTTTCTTTAATGATTACGGAAGACAAGTCCGGTTCTGCTTCAAGCCCTTTACCTTCGACTATGCCGTCAGCTTTAATCAATTTCACATAAGAATCACCGTAAATCTTTTTCGTATCCGACTTGTACCTTAAATCGGCGCTCTGCAAGACTGTATTGTCAGTGCTGGTAATTGTAGTAGGGCCTTTTGTATAGAAATCATTTTTACTGGTATCAATTTCTCCTGACTTGGCTTTCAGTATGGCTTTAATATGTTTGCCGTCATCCGTAAAAAAATTTACAAGGAAATCCTTAAGCTTGGCATTTTTTTGGGATTCAAAAATTTGCGCTTCCCGGGCAGTAAGGGTCCAGTTTTTTATTCCATTTTTAGATTCGAATGCCGTGAACTTTTTTAAAACCTGTTCAGGGCCTGTCTGCGGCTTGCTAGTGAGCGCTTCATCAGAACACCCGGCAAACGCGCAAACTAAGAGTATTAAAATTATTCTGTTGATTTTCACTATTCACCGCTACGCTATTGATCCCATCTTTTATGAAACCAGACCCACTGCTCCGGGTATTTCCTTATGTAGGACTCAATTATGTTAGTAAAAAGCTGAGTGTTCTTTATTAAATCCTGCTCTTCATTTCCAGTTTTTATCAGCTCAACCTGCTTTGACATTTCAACTTTGAAAGTATCGTCCTTTTCCCTGATTATCATCCCGGAAACAACCGGCGCGCCGGTTTTTAGAGCCAGCGCCGCAAGCCCTGAAGGTGTAAGCGCTTTCTTTCCGAAAAAATCAACATAAACACCCGGCACGGATTTTATATTCTGGTCTATCAGCATTGCCAGGCAATGGTTTTTCTTTAAAGCCCTCAAAATCCCCATCGGTGAATCGTTCAGGCCGCGGCGGATGATTTTCATCCCCATTGATTCTCTTGACTGTATAAGCAGCTCATCAAGTTCTTCAATGTAGAGTTTTCTCGCTATAACGCTGAGAGGAAAACCATTTTGTGCTATAGCCACGCCGAGCAGTTCCCAGTTACTGAAATGGGCCGCAATCATCAGCACGCCTTTATTCTGACTGTAAACTGCCTTAAAATCTTCTGCGCCGGTAAAGTTCACTACAGTAGAAACATTGTCCTTGTTGAGTTTATTCAAGTTTATAAACTCAAAAAAGTTTTTTCCCTGGTTGATGAAAACTCTTTTTGCCAAAGACCTGATTTCTTTATCCGATTTTTCAGGAAAACAGTTTTTCAGGTTCTGCCGGGCTATGGCGCTGTATCTTTTTACCAAATAGAATCCGATCCATCCAAAAAAACCGCCCAATCTTTGCGAACCCTTAAATGTAAAAATACGGACTGATTTTAAAAATAAAAGGATAACCCAATAGTAAATTCTTCTTCTGATATAATGCCGTCTATACGCCATCTATTTATTGTAAATTCCGAAAACCCTGTTGTAAGCCCCTTGTGCTCTCAGAATTATCTCCACTGCTTCACGGAAAACACCATAACCGCCGTTATATTTGCTTATATAGTGAGCTGCTTTTTTTGCTTCCGGCACGGCATCTTTAGGGCAGATAGAAAGCCCGGCGCGTCTAAGCAGCGGTATGTCCAGCCAATCATCGCCAAGAAATGCTATCTGCGAATATTCATAATTGCCGATTTTTACAATCTCTTCAAACGGCGCCAGTTTATCCGGAATTCCCTGGTAGAAATATTTAATTTTCAGTTCCGCCGCACGTATTTCCACCTGTTTTGAAGCCCTTCCGGTAATCCAGGCCAGGTTAATATCCAGGCCGCTTTTTTTAAGCAGCGTGTATGCCAGCCGGTCCCTGATATCCCAGATTTTGACTTCTTCGCCGGATTCCAGGACTATCATCTCACCCTTGGTAAGGACTCCATCCAGGTCCATAGCGATCAATTTTATTTTTTTTGCCCTATTTAAAATTTCTTTTTTCATTTTATTCCTGCAATTATTAAATCGCGCTCATCGATAATGCCGATAGGCTGTCCATCAGCGCCAATAACAGGCAGATTATCGCAATTGTATTTATTCATCATCTCTGCAGCTTCCAGCGCCAGTTTTCCCGGTGCAATACATTTTGGATTTTTCGTCATTACATCTTTAAGTTTTCTTGAAAGTATATTTTTATCTTTCGGGAGTATTCTTCTAAGGTCACCGTCGGTGAAATACCCTGCCAGTTTACCCTTTGGATCTACTATGCTAAGCGATCCAATCTTTGTTTTAGTCATAACCACAAGCCCTTGTTCTACTGAAGCATCCTGGCTTATCACGGGATTTTCACCGCCCGTACGCATAATTTTTTCAACTCTAAGAGTTACTTTATTGCCCAAAATACCGCCCGGATGAAACTTTGCGTAATCCTCCCTTTTGAACCCCCTTAATTTACTGACCGAGAGAACAAGCGCATCGCCCATTGCAAGCATGGCGGTGGTTGATGCAGTAGGTACCAGATTATGGGGGCAAGCTTCCTTTTTTACAAAGGTAAGAAGGGTATAATCTGCAAATTTTGTGATAAAAGAATTTGCGCGGCCCGTCATTGATATTATTTTAATATTCATGCTTTTTATAATGGGCAATATTTTTTTAAATTCCTCCGACTCTCCCGAATAGGAAAGCGCCATCAGAATATCTGAATTAGTGACCATCCCCAAATCCCCATGCACGATTTCTGCCGGATGAATTGAATTTGACGGAATGCCGATGGAGGCAAAGGTGGAAGATATTTTTCTCCCAATAAGCCCGGATTTTCCCATCCCGAGAATTATCACCCTTCCGGAATTGTTTATGGCTTCATTAATCAGGCTTACAGAACCTAAAAAATCATTGTCTATATGTTTGATTTGCTCTTTTACCGCATCAGATTCAATTTGTAAAACTTCTTTTGCAAATTTAGCTATGTCTTTCATCTAATCCTCTATTTCGTGCCGGTGTTTTGGGACGACTTCAACCAGGGCGTTATGTCCTGCGGCAATTTCCGCATATAGGGCTTGAATAAAGCATTGAGCGTGAAAAAAAGCACGATAAGCACAACAAAAATAATTCCAAGAACTTTGGCGTGCCACTTCCACGTAGGGCGCCATACCTCTTTTAATACTAGAGAAGTACCGCACTTTTTACAGGTTTTAGCTTCTTCCTTGTTTTCAACGTTACATTTTGGACATTTCATTAATAAAACCCCCGGTTTTATTAACCCCGATTTCGTGTTTCACGTTTTGCAAGGTGCAAAAAGGGAAACCTTCGGGGTCTAATTGTTTCTTTATTTCTGACTTACTTTGCTCCAGTCTTCTAAAAATTTCTTTATGCCTGCATCCGTTAAATCATGTTTGAACAATTCTTTAAATACTTTAAACGGTATCGAAACTGCGGCCGCTCCGTGTTTGGCTGAACCCAGGACATGCGCGTTATTTCTTACCGAGACGACTATAACTTCAGTCCTGAATTGGTAATTTTTATATATCTGCTGTATTTCAGAAATCATATCCAGCCCATTCTGGCCGATATCGTCCAGCCGGCCAACAAACGGGCAAATGTAGTCTGCGCCGGCAACTGCCGCCACCAAGGCCTGCGCCGGTGAAAATACAAGAGTGAGCGCTGTCTTGATTTTTTTCTTTTTTAAAGCGCCTACTGCCTTTACGCTGTCCGGGGTCATGGGCAGTTTTGCGACTATTTGCGGTGAAATTGCCGCAAGTTTAAGCGATTCTTTCATAATACCGTCATATTCCGCGCTTAGCGGCTCGGCAAGCACGTCAACTTTTGCAATTTTGCATATATCCGCAAGAAGCTTTTTTTGTTCCTGCAAACCTTCGTTACCCGCCGTACCGGAGACTTTTTTTGCCATCAACGTAGGGTTGGTAGTAACTCCGCCGAGCAATCCCCAATCAGCAACTTGTTTTATTTCGTCCAAATCAACTGAATCAATAAATAATTTCAATGAATCCCCCTTATTATTTCACTTAACTGTTTTGCTTTTATCAATAAAGCCTCAAGTTTGTCCAGCGCGAGCATGCTTGCCGCATCGCAAAGCGCTTTCGCCGGATTCGGATGCACTTCCAGGAACAGCCCGTCGCAGCCGGCACCTACAGCTGCAAATGAAAGCGGATAAATCAGTTTTGGCTGCCCGCCGGACGAATCCTTCGATGGCGGCCCCGGCATGCGGACTACGTGAGTAATATCTGCTATAACGGGAAAACCCAGCTCCTGCATAAGCAGGAAGGAACGCATGTCGCATATAAGGTTATTATAACCGAAAATCGTGCCTCTGTCGGTCAGGAATATTTTGTCATTGCCTGTTGATATTGCTTTGTCGCATATTTTTTTCATGTCCCACGGCGCAAGAAATTGCCCTTTTTTTATATTAATCGGTTTACCCATTTTTGCAGCTTCTACAACCATATCTGTTTGCGAGCACAAATAGGCAGGAATCTGAATAACGTCAAGAACTTCCGCCGCCTGGGCTATTTCGTTTCTGCAGTGAACATCTGAAATGACTGGGATTGAAAGCTCTTTTTTAATTTTCTCTAAAATCTTCAAACCTTTTTTTAACCCAGGCCCGCGGTAATAATCAATTGATCCGCGGTTAGATTTGTCATAAGACGACTTAAAAATAAAAGGAATTTTCAATTTGTCTGTTATTTTCTTTATTTTCTCAGCCGTGTTTATAGTAAGTTTTTCTTCTTCAATCACACAAGGGCCTGCAATAAGCACTAAAGGGTTCTTGCCGCCGATTTTTATTTTACCCACCTGGATTACTTTCATTATCTGCCGCCTTTTTTAATTAAACCTTCAACTATTCTTACATCTCCCGGAACATCCACATCAACTGCCCCGTCATTTTCTACAATTACAACTTTTATTTTATAACCATTTTCAATTATTCTTAATTGTTCCAATTTTTCCGCTTTTTCCAGTGTGCTTTCCTTCAGTTTTACAAATTTTTCTAAAAAATTCTTTCTATACACGTAAAGCCCTATGTGTTTGTAATAAAAATCCTTTTTACCGGTACCGGTAAATCGCGCGCTGTCGGGGATTACTGAACGGGAAAAATACAGAGCATGCATATTTTTATCAAAAACAACCTTGGCAATATTCGTATCATCCAGTTTTTCTCCACTGCCGGGGGCACAAATGGGCGTGGATACTGCTGCCGATTTGTCATCGAGAATAGCCTGGATTGTTTTATCAATCAATTTCGGAGAAATAAGAGGTTCATCACCCTGCAGGTTGACTACTATGTCACAATTAATTTTTTTTACCGCTTGCGCGATTCTGTCTGTACCTGTTTTGCAGTTTACTGATGTCATTATAACCTGCGCACCGAATTCTTTTGCTTTATCAAAAATTCTTTTGTCGTCGGTTGCTATAATTACTTTATTTACAAGTTTTGCCAGTTTCGCTCTTTCCCACACTCTCTGGATCAGGGGCTTGCCGAAAATGTTTACGAGAGGTTTCCCGGGAAATCTTGTTGAAGCATATCTTGCAGGAATAACGCATATTATTTTCATGAAATTTTATTCTTTGATTGCATTTTTCAATTCTTCAATAGTCACTGTTGCCGTGCCGAGTTTGGCAACAACTGCGCCGGCGGCATAATTGGCTATTTCCGCCGCTTCCTTCAGAGGCGCGCCTGATGCAAGGCACATGGTGAGCACCGCTATTACCGTATCACCGGCTCCTGTAACATCATAAACTTCTTTTGCGCGCGTGGGTATAAAAACAGGCGGCTTTGATTTCTCAAATATTGCCATTCCTCTTTCCCCCAGGGTAATTATCACTGATTTACTGGAAAGAGTTTTAAGTATTTTCTGGCCGAGTTCTTTGATTTCCTGCTCGGAAGAAATTTTCTTGAGCAATCCAATACCCTGTATTGCTTCATTGAGGTTGGGTGTCATCGTGGTAATTTTTTTATATTGCAGAAAATGCTCTATTTTCGGGTCTACTGTGATGGGAATGCCTTTTGTGTTGGCTAAAGGAATAATTTTTTTGAGTAGGTCTGAGGTAATAACCCCCTTACCATAATCGGAGATCATTATTGCATTTGCTTCTTTTGCTGCTTGAATGATATAGTCAGTCATTTTTGAAAGCGTACCGGATGAAAGTTTTTCCCTGCTTTCTTTATCGTATCTTACTATCTGCTGGTGATGGGCTATTACTCTGGTTTTTATGGTTGTAGGGCGGGCTTCGTCTATAATTACACCGTCGGTATTTATATTGAGGGCCTTTAATCTGGCTATGAGCGTTTCCCCGGGGCTGTCATTGCCTATTACTCCCGCAAGCAGCGCTTTTGCGCCAAGTGAACTAATATTGTTGGTTACGTTACCGGCTCCGCCGGGCGTAAATGTTTCTTTTGTCACATCCACAACCGGCACCGGGGCTTCGGGGGATATGCGCGATACGCTGCCATAGAGGAACTTGTCTAATATCAGATCCCCGATTACAAGGATTTTTTTACTTGAAAACCTTTCTATATATCGGAAATACTTGCTTTTCATGGCTCCATTCCCCTCCAATACATGTTCCGACATTATATAAAATCTTTTAAAGCATTTCAATGAACCGTATTAAGTATGTCAGTTAAGAATTAAAAGTGGCTGCAAATTCTGAGTAGAAAGAAAAGGTATCCCTGTTTTACCCAGCGCCAGCCGGAAGGGAGGGGGTTAATATTTGAATTATTAAATGAATTATTAAACTGTTGACTATTCATTTAATTACCATTGGCAATAAAACCAGTAACTTTTCTATTTTTGCCCTATAGCCCTGCTCGGTTTTTTCTATCATATCAAGTTTTTCCAATTCATTAATATCCCTGGATAGTGTTTTTGTTGTTTTGTTCCGATACATTTCCATAACCGGTTTACTTATAGTCGTTAAATCATTAAAAAGCACGGGCTTATTTTGTTTTGACAACTCCAATAATAAACTTCTTATTCTTTTTGTAATATTTTCATGATGTTTATGTTCCCTGAAAGTTTCATAGACGTAACTTTCCCAGGATGTTTCTATAACTTGGCTAAAAATGTATTTAAGTTGTTCCTTTAAACCATCTAAAAATCCCTGAACAGAATAAGATACAAAACCATTAACATCATTTTTCCTGCCTGCTTCATCAAGTTGTTTGTAATATTCCGCTCTTGTTGCGTTATAATGGTTGCTCAATAGATGAGCGGCGGGAGAAGGAACGCCTGAACTTAGAAGTATATACAATTCAATGATTCTGGCTGTGCGCCCGTTACCGTCCCCAAAAGGATGTATCCAGGCAAAATATAAATGAGCAACAATTGCTTTCACTATGCTATTTAAAACAGGATATTTTTCGTCAATAATAAAATAATCACTGTTATTTAACCACGTACAATACTTTTCCATTAGTAAAGGAACATCATTGAAATCAGGTGCCCTGTAACTGCCAACCCCCACGGAGTAAGTTCTGTATTTTCCCGGAATAATATGTTCTAATAACGGAATTTCTTTAAGAATTGTTTTATTATAATGAAATATGTCTTCGCAATTTAATAAATGTTCCTTTTCTGATGGTATTTTTTTATTTTTCAATTCATTACATAAAAGGAGTATATTGTCTACTTCTTTTCCTAAATATTCTTTTGATGGCGGTAATTTAAGCTTATTATCTAAACGCATTCTTACTTCTTCTTCTGTTAAACTGTTTCCTTCTATTGCTGTTGTTGCCTGAACACCTTTGACCAGATATACCTTATGCATTTCTTCTGAAATCGTTGGTTTTAGCGGAACGCTGCAAATATGTTCAATTTTAGATACACATTCACCTAATTGAACCCAGGTTAGAACCGGTAAGTTTTTAAGATTGATACTGAAGTTAATCCACGAGTATTTGTCAATAATATTGTCCATAATTATGTCTCCTAATTTGTCCAATATATTATCATATTGTTATCGTCAGTAATGTTAACTTTAATGCTTAACAATAACACATATTTTGTCCATATAAATAATAGCATTTATGGTGATATTTGTCAATGGGGTATTGGTTAATATGCTTAAAAAAGTTACTTTTTATATGACTTTTCAATTCCTTCCAGCGCCTCTGGGGGGGACGTTGTTAAGTAATCAACTTATGATTATTTTCTCTTGCCAATTTCTCGCCCTTCTTTATACTTTGAGATATAGCTGACCCTGTTATATTCAATAGCCTGCCTAACTCGCTGCCGGTTATGCCTAATTCTTTTTTTCCCCAATAAGTTAATAGGTTTCTCGCCTTTGATATTCTGCTATTTTTACTACGTTTATATATATCTTCTTCCTTTATGTTCATTAGTCCGCAAACACGTTTTATTAATTTTTCTTTATCCCACCCTTCCCGCTTTAAATGTTCTCGCCTATTTAAGTTTTCTTCCGATTCCTTTAATATTGAGCTTACAAACTCTCCGTCCCCCAACATCCGCTCATCTCCAAGCTGTTTATGCCTGCTTCTGCTTAATCTTACTGCCTCTTTCCACCCGCCGGCACTGCGAATCAATCCGCCGCCGCTTAATTCCTCCCGATGGTTAATATCCTTCGCTTCTTTTACAAATTCAATGTATTTCTTCACTGCTTCATTTGGTTTTCTACCGAATAGTTCCAGTATATCATCAGTGCTTTGCCACTTAACTTCCTTATTATTTCCTATTAATACCGAATGGCCGCTCCATTTGTATTTATTTAATCCTTCCATGTCTTTAACAAGTTTTGCTCTCAATGGATTTAAGTGTATATACCGCACTAGTTCCAATAAATAATTATCTTCCTGGCATAAAATGGATTTATACCGGTTTTGATACAAATATCCGCTTCGTTTATATTTACGGTTGAAATAAACAGCGTAGCCGGTCAGGAGACGGCTCATTAGTTCGCTCAACGGTTTAGCACCGCTTCTTATCAACAAATGAAAATGGTTGGGCATCAGCACCCAACCGTAACATTTGTGTCCAGTATTTTCTACCCCTTCAGCTGAACGCCTTAAAAATTCTTCCCGATCTTCATCATTTTTAAATATTTCCCGGCGCTCCAATCCGCGCTGGATTATATGATATATCCCACCTGCTATGTTTATTCTTCCCTGTCTTGGCATATTTACATCCTATCATTAAGTTTTGTTTGTGTCAATACTTCAATACTTAACAACGTCCCCTAATGTTCTAATGTTAATGTAATCCGCGTTTGAAGTTGAATTTTGTGGTGTCCGGGAGATTTTTCTGGTCCAGGTAACCCGAGTACAATTCCTTCCATTTGCTTTTATCCGGTTTAATGAAACTCAAATCAATGCCAAAGTTTGTTATCCCAAGCCCTGAGAGTTTTTTTCTAACAGTAAAATTCATTACCGGCATCTCAGGCAGGACAACTCCGGAGTTGGCTTCGTACCTCAGCCAAAAATTTTCGTTAGATTTATTTGTAATCTCTCCTTCTTCAAGATAACCCGCATCAAGCATCCTTGAACGTGCAACCGGCGGATAACCAAACAAGTAAACAATCAACCTTGAACGCATTCCTGATTGGGTAAGCCTCTGGATATTAAGAAAATCATCTTCCCACGAAACAGTAAAATATTCTGTTCCCAAATCCTTGTAAACGCGGCCGGTAAAAGCGTTCATTGTATAAAGGAAGTGGCCCGAGACTTTCGGCGTATCATTTGAAAAATATTTAAAATGAGAAATATTGTTTAAAATCCAGAATTTTATTCCTGCGCCCGCCATAGCATTTATAATCTGAGAATAGGACGCAAATTCTTTCTGGCTTATATAAGGAGTAAGTTCGCAGGCAAAATTTACGCCCTGATACTGTAATGTGCCCGCAATGGCTTTGAAATTATACATGTTTTCTGTATTAATACTCAATACAATCATTAATCTTTTTGAATTTAATGGCAGCACTTCCAGCCAATCGGGATTGTCAATTTTAACCCATAGTCGTTCTTCTTGAAACCCTTCGCTCTTTTGAGATTCGCACCATTGCCTGGCAATCAAATCAGGATAAGTTAGCGGCTGGTATTTTGTATTCCCCCGCACTTTTCCGTTATAGCCCTTGTATATGGCATCGACTTCTTTTGTTAATATTTTTTCGTTCCAATTTGCATCACCGGCCTTAAAAACCGGGCTGCCGGGTTTAAAATTTTCATCTAGGCCTATCGAGTACAAATCGCCGTCCTTTTTGAATTCAGTAATTTTAATTGTCTTAGTTATGTCGTTTGAAGGGTCGGAAATTCTAATGCGGTCACCCTCAGTAAGCTCAGAATTTAATTTTAAAATAATTCTCGTTCCATTAGAATTTACAACACTTCCTATATTCATACCCAAGCATTGCGCGTTAGCCGGGTTAAAAAGAGTTTTATCAGAGCCTGAGAAAAACAGGGACGTTTTTGAGCGCGCCCAATCCCTGGAAAGCATTTTTTTTGCTTCCTGGACCGACGGGTTAAATCCCTCTTCCGGCGCATCAATAATCATTCTGTACGCGCTTACAACATTGAATACATATTCGCTGCTGCGCATCCTTCCTTCTATTTTCAATGAATCAATTCCAATTTTCCCAAGGTTTTGAATTTCTTCAACAAGCTGTAAATCCTTCGGTGAAAACAAGTAACCCGTTTTTTTTGAAGTTTTCCAGATACGCCTGCAGGGCTGAGTGCACCAGCCGCGATTACCGCTTCTTGAACCTATGAAACTTGAAAACAGGCACATTCCTGAAACACTGAAACATAAAGCTCCGTGGCAAAATATTTCCAGTTCAACCGGAGATTTTGACGCTGTCTGCTTTAAATCGCCCTGCGAAAGTTCTCTCGCGAGTATAACTCTTTCAAACCCAAGTTTTGCAAGCACTTCAACGCCTGCGCGGCTATGCACCGCCAGCTGGGTGCTCGCATGAAGTTTAAGTTGAGGAAATTCTTCCTTAATTATTCTTGCCAACCCTAAATCCTGCAAAATTATTGCGTCAGGTTTGAAAACATTAATCTTTTCTAATGTTTTAACTGCGTCATAAATTTCTTCGTGTTTTATAAGAGTATTCAACGCAAGATATATTTTTTTATTTTTCTCATGCGCATAATTAGTCAGGACTTCCAAATCATATAAATTCAGCCTATCCGCATTCAATCGCGCGTTATATTTATCCACTCCTATATACATGGAGTCGGCGCCGGCTTTTATGGCAGAGAAAAAAGCTTCTTTTGACCCGGCAGGCGCTAGTAATTCCAGTTTTTTCCGAAAGTTCATAACAGCATTATATTAAATTATTCAGTGTTTTTCATTGATTTATTTTATTTTATATGATAAAATTTATCTACGATAATTCAAATTACTTTTGCTTTTTTATTTACGCTTTTATACATACAAAATATTTTTCGGCAAAGGCAGATGAATTATGGTTTTAGCAACACCTTATTATTTAATTGACGAAAAAAAACTTCTGAGTAATCTTAAAAAAATAAAACACATCCGTGAAGTTTCCGGCGCAAAGTCCGTACTTGCCTTGAAATGTTTCTCCGCGTGGTGTGTTTTTGATTTAATGAAGAAATATATGGACGGCACCGCGAGCAGTTCGCTTTATGAAGCGCGCCTGGGAAAAGAAAAATTCGGCAAAGAGGTTCACGCTTACAGCGTTGCTTATAATGATGAAGAAATAAAAGAAGTTTCAAGTTTTGCAGGCAAAATTATTTTCAATTCTATTTCACAACTTAAAAAATATCGCGAAATAGCGGAAAAAATAAAAAATATAAAATTGGGCCTGCGGGTTAATCCTAAAATCAGTTACTCACATTTTGATTTAGCTGACCCTGCAAGAAAATATTCAAGGCTTGGAGTTATAAACAAAAACGAACTTTTGAAAGTTGCGCCATTAATCAGCGGCCTGATGTTCCATTTCAACTGCGAGAATAATGACTTCGCTAATCTTTCGCATTCACTTGATACAATAGGCCGCAAATACGGAGATATATTGAATAAAATGGAATGGGTCAGCCTTGGCGGAGGGCTTTATTTTACCAAAACAGGTTATCCGATTGAAAAATTCTGCAAAAAATTAAAAGAATTCAGTAAAAAGTTCGATGTTCAGGTTTACCTGGAGCCCGGAGAATCTGCAATTACGCAATCAGCGGAACTTGTTACAACGGTACTGGACCTGGTTCATAATGATATTGACATTGCAATTGTTGACGCTTCTACTGAAGCCCATATGCTGGATTTACTTATTTACCGGACTCCTGCAATAATTGACGCGCCCGCTTCTAAAAATGGAAAATATAAATACATGGTGGCCGGGAGATCCTGCCTGGCAGGAGACGTGTTTGGGACATATAATTTTAAATCTCCTTTAAAAACAGGAAGTGAAATAAGAATTTCTGATGCGGCAGGATATTCAATGGTTAAAAAGAACTGGTTTAACGGACTGCCGATGCCTTCAATAGCAGTTAAGAGACTGAATGGGAAAATAGAAATAGTGCGTAAATTTACTTATAACGATTTTAAAAATAGTTTATCGTAAATAGAAAGAGGGGTATAAGATAAAAGGAGAGGTATTTAAAAATGAAAAAAAACGTATTAGTAGTAGGAGCAGGGGGCGTGGCGCACGTGGTAGCCCACAAGTGCGCTCAGCACAATGATGTTTTAGGCGATATCTGTATTGCGTCAAGAAAAATTGAAAAATGCGACGCTATCATCGAAAGCATAAAAAGAAAAAACAGCCTCAAAGACAAATCAAAAAAACTTCATTCGCGCAAATTGGATGCAATGGATGTAGCTTCTACAGTAAAACTAATTAAAGAAACCAATTCACAAATCATTATTAACCTGGGAACTGCCTATATTAATATGTCCGTCCTTGAAGCCTGTATTCAGGCAGGCAATGTCTGTTATATGGACACCGCTATTCATGAAGAACCGGATAAAGTCTGCGAAGACCCGCCGTGGTACGGAAATTATGAATGGAAACGCAAAGACCGCTGTAAAGAA
>JAHIVV010000013.1 GCA_018816525.1 Elusimicrobiota bacterium | reverse complement strand
GTCAAGGAAATTCAACTGCAACAGTTTTGCGCCCAATAACGCTATAATCGCAAAAACGGATGTTAATGCATCGGCAAGCACGTGCAAGTAAGCGGATTTCATATTCAAATCATGGCCAGGATGATTTTTATGGTTATGTTCGTGGCTGTGTTCATGATGACGGGTTGAGCTGTCTCCGGCATTTAATATAACTGCACAGACAACATTTACCAGCAAGCATAAAACAGCTACTATTAAAGCCTGGTTATATTGAATGAGCAGGGGATGGAATATTCTTTCAATGGAGGAATATACCACATATACGCCGACTACTCCGAGTAATATCGCGCTAGTGTAGGCCCCGAGGATTTCAACTTTCCAGGTGCCAAAAGTATAATTAATATCGTTTTTGTGTTTCCTTGCTATAAAATAAGTAAAAAAAGTAATACCCAGGGCGCTGGTATGGGTTCCCATATGCCACCCGTCGGAAAGCAGCGCCATAGAATTAAAAATCATCCCAAATCATGATTTCAGCAGCCATAGTAAGGGTTGTGATGCTGATAACAACAAGCAGTTTCTTGAAGTTGGATTCTTTCACTTCATGAAAGTCATGCAAATGCTGGTAAATTTGTATGTTGTTTTGGTGCATATATAATTAGATTATACCAATTTTAGATTGGATTTTCCGGCAGATTTGATAATTTAAGCAAAAATATGTAATATTGGTTTGTCATGAAAATGTTCTTCGAGTTTTTCCCCATCATTCTGTTTTTTACCGTATTCAAGTTTAAGGGTATTTACGCTGCAACAGCCGTTGCTATCGGCGCGGGTTTTATCCAGCTGATTTATGTTTACCTGAAAAAACGCAAAATAGAACCGATGCTTTTAATCAGCGTGCTGGTACTGACTGTTTTCGGCGGGTTTACAATTTTCCTTCATAATGAAATGTTCATCAAATGGAAACCGACCATCGTATACTGGATATTTGCAGTTGTTCTCGGTACTGCCCAAATAGCATTCAAAAAGAACCTAATCAAGTTAATGCTTCAGGAACACCTGATAGTTCCTGAAAAGGTATGGGTACGGCTCAATATAAGCTGGATAGTTTTTTTTACCGCGGTAGGCGCGCTGAACCTTTATGTAATGTCTAATTTCTCTACCAGCGCGTGGGTAAATTTTAAATTATTCGGTTTGATGGGATGCATGTTTATTTTTATTATAGGCCAGAGTATCTTTTTGTCTTCTTACATGAAAGATAACGCGCAAAACAAAGAAAAATAGTTAGGTTAACAGCTATTTCCATTCGCACTGAATGTCGTACGTTCCGTGCCGTTTAAAGGTTCTTTTTATTTTTTCGATGTTAGCGCCCGTTAAATTATCAACAGAATAATCGCCCATGCCGTCGTTATGCAAATAATTCAAATACCCGATTTCCTGCGGTTCAAAACCAATCACTCTTGCGGCAAGCCCGTCAGCTTTTAATGGGTCGGCGGATGCAATCGCTATCTTCATGCGGACAGCTTCGCCGTCAATAGGCCCGTCGCCCTCCATGCAATCCCAGCCGTCAAGTATAACCAGGTTCGGCCAGGTTACTTTCGCGATAGCGGCAATATTCCTATGGATCATTTTAACGCTTTTTCTATAAGCGGGATATGATTTAAATAAGAAATTTATCAGCCAGTGAGGCAATGCCCTTCGGGCTTTGGATACAGTCCCCGGAGGCAGCCTGTCCAATAGTGTTTTTGGGGCGTCAATTTCCACCCCGCCTTTCATTCCGTGGATCATGGACATCTCTTTGGGCTGGACCAGGTCTGCCATATTTTTTATTCCGAATGTAGCTATTGCGAAGTTATGAGTCTTTGGTATGGCCAAAGATATTTTATAATCAAAGTCATTGACTCTTTTTGTTACGTGTAAATGCCGGTCGCCGACTACCGATTCAATCGGGACAGCTAAAAAATCCTTGTCATCGTCAAAATGTATTAATTTTACTTTACTATATTTTTTTTCCAGCCTGTAATAGTCATACATTTCAAATACTTTTTCCGTAGAAAGCCCTTTATAAAATGCAGTGGCGCTGCTTTCCCCAACAAAAATTTCCTTGTCCGGGTATATATTGCGGATAAATTCAATTACAGTTTCAACGCTTTCAACGCTGGTATTTGCAAAATCGGGTTCTAACGCCGTGAGGTTTGGTTTGATTAAGATTTTTTTGGCTTTTTCTAAATCAGAGAGGTCTTTTTTTATGAGGGTCAGGCAATTTTTTATGTTTTGTTTTCTGTCTTCACCTTGAACAAGCGATACGAGTTTGTTGTTTTTTATATTCATGATACAGTAACCGGTTATTTTTCCCTTATTCTTTCAGCATATTTTTTATTCCGGCAACAATAGTATACAATAAAACTACAATCCAGGCTAGGATACTCAAAATTGCGCCTATCTTGAAGCTTATCGGGTCGTAAACAAATTTCAGAGAGTGATTCAACGCCGGCTTCTCAAAGTAAACAGCCTGAAAGGCATAGTCCCCTCTTTCTATAATCCCTTCTTTGCCGTCAATAAACACCTTCCAGCCCGGGTAATAAGTTTCAGTGAGCAATAACCAGCCCTGGGCTGCGTTTTTTACAGAAAGTTCAATTTTTCCCGGTTCGTATTTTGTAATATTTATTTGAGCTTCTTTTGCAGTTCTTGCAGGAATTGGTGCACCTTCTGGAACCCTATCCTTTGAAAGAAGCAGGATTTCTTTATCAGGCTGGAAATTTCCAGAACCAAGGTATTGTAAAGCTTCATTATTGGTTTCAAAATATTTTGGTTTTCTCAAGAATAAGGCTCTTGGCAGCATTTTTTTGTTTTCGTAAACATTAATTCCATAATTTGTTGATTTAAGAAACAGCCAGTTTTGATTGTTTATTACCTGGTTAGAAACAAGGTATTTGACATTCAGCAGGTTTATAAGTTTTGAATTATAACCCTGTTTAAATAATTTCGATAAAACAGACTGGTAATTGTTTACGCCCAGGATAATATACCCGTTAATGTCGTAAAGTTTATTTGTTACGGGAAAATTTGGAATGTTTGTGTCCTGGTAGTTAATGCAGTCATCGTAACTTTCGGGCAGGTAGTTTTTCAGTTTTTCAAAAGTGAGCGGGTTCATCATTGTGCGGTAATATTTATTTTCTATTTTTACAGGAAGCCAGGAAGGCGGTTTTTGTTTATAAAAAAAAGTATTATCCATCAGGTTATAGCAGTGCTGCCCGAATAAAAACAAGTCTGCAACAAAAAAGAGCAGGATAATTGCTTTGATTTTTTCGTTTTTAAAATAGCTGAGGCCGTAAGCTGAAAGGAAGGAAATTCCGAAAATAGAAAAGAAAATGCATTGGACAGGAAACCGGAAATATTTCATTCCCGGAAAGTAATTTAGAAATAAATTATAAACGGGCGTATTTGTCCCCAGCGCCAAAAGCAATCCTGAAAATGCAAGGAATAAAAAATAGTATATTAAAAATTTGTTATTTTTAATTTTCAGGGATAAAAAAATAATAACCGGTGTTAATATCCCGAAATAAAAGCCTGTCGTCTGGGCGTCATGATAAACCTTCGAAAAAAACGTATTCCATAAAGGGATAAACAGGAAAGTCATTATTTCCTTTAAAGTGAGTGAATAAGCGGTTGCTGTTCCAAAGCTTAACCCGTGAGCTCTTTCTGAAAGCCCCATAAGCTCTAAAGTAGGGATGATTTGTATTGCGGCTAAAAAAATAAAAAGGATTAATGAAAAAGCGGATAAGCCGGCAATTTTGAATTTATTTGCAAGCGTGCTGATTGTAAACAGTCTGAGAATCAAAAAGGACGCAAGTATCAGCATTGTGTAATAACTGAATTGAGGGTATCCCCCAAAAAACTGAATTGTTAAAAGCGCTGATGTAATGATAAAATATCTGGTTTTTAATTCGTCAATAGCTCTTTGAAAGAAATAAAAAATCACCGGCAGCCAGATATAGGCGGATATATGGTGAATGAATTCAAAGTGATAAATGAAAAAACCATTAAACATAAAAATTGCGGAAGCAAGCAGGGATTCTTTTTCACCAAAATTGTTATAACGCGTCAGGATATACATAAAAAAACCGGCAAGAAAAGTATGGACGATAATATAGATATTCAATGCAATAGGAAAGTTAAAGAAAACAAACAATAGGTTAAACGGGTAAAACACCTGTGTCTGAAGCATGGCGGCAAAAGGCGTGCCGCAGCAAAGATACGGGTTCCATAAAGGGATTGAAAAATTTCTTAAAGATTCAGAATAAAACATAATAAAGGGATACATGAACTTGTACATGATTTCCCAGTAAACCGTCATGGAAGAGCAAATAAGTTTATACCAGTATAAGGCTGTGAGCAGGGCGAGAATTGATATCGGCAGTATTTTCTTGAACATATTTAATGGGTAGAAATATCCACGGTAGTGTTCTTTTTATTGATAACTTCTGTTGATTTTAGCGCTTGAAAATTGTATTTACTTGCGGGATTCCATAAAAGCCATTCATAGATGTCGTTGTCATAACAAGCCTGCATTTGTGCCAGGACTTCTTCCGAATTATATTTATACCCGAGTGAAAAATCCTGCAGGTAGGGCCGTATTTTTGATACATTCCCTTCCATCCTTTTTGACGCGTAACGCAGCCCGGTATAGACAGTTTTATAAGGCTGGCTGTTTGGTTCGGCAATATTGTAACTCTCTTTGGGATAGTGCGAAGGGTAAACCATCGGGCAGATAAAATCAGCTTCTTGGGCCATGGCTTCAAATCTCTGCCCAATACCCATATCACGGTCAGCTGATGTAGTAAGTCCGAAAACGTCAACTGAAATGTATAAACTATACTTTGGTTTAAGCCTTAAATTTGCTTCCTTAATGAAATCTACGATACATTGAACTGCTGTTCCTGATGAATGCGGCTGGCTGTACCTGCAATCTTTAATAATTCCGTCGGATGGAAAACGGATATAGTCGAATTGTATTTCTTCGAAGCCCAAATTGGCACATTGTTCGGCTATTTCAAAAGTATAGGCCCAGTTAGCTTTGTTGAATGGATCAAGCCAGGAAAGCCCTTTTTTGTCCTCCCATAGGCCCCCTTCCGGGTTTTTTACTCCCCACTCCGGCATTTTTTTAGCGGCTATTGTGTCCTTAAAAACCACAATTCTCGCGACTGTATAAATTTTCTGGGATTTTAGCTTTTCAATGTAGTTTTTTATATCCGGCATAGCATTCACATAGGCGCCGAATTCTTCGGCTTGTTTTACACCCGGAATGTAAACTTCGCCGTTAGCTTCTTTTACCGCAATAACGACTGTATTTAAGGTTGTTTCGTCAATGTATTTCTGAAATTTTTTACGAAATTTTTTTGACCCGGCCGACCAGGCAGTGAGATGTACCCCATGCACAAATTTTGGTTTGTTGGGCGCCGGCTGTTGAACGACAACGGGTGCTGTAGATTTTTCCTGTGAAAAGATACTAATAGTCTTATCTAAACTAAGCAGAATCATACAGGCTACAATAAGTATCGCAGTGCTGAAAATAATGTAGAGCGGTTTTTTTGATTTTTTCATCATTCTTCCAATAGTTTCATCGCGTCATTAAGCTGCTTGTGGCTTCCAAGTAAAACCAGAACGTCGCCGTTAGTTATTACAAAATCTTTTTGCGGGTTCGTAAAAGCTTTGCCATCCCTGACTATCGCAATAATGGTTACGCCGGTCTTGTCGCGCAAGTTGAGCTCTATCAGGTTTTTTCCTGCCGCGGGCGATTTATCGTCGACAAGAAAAGTTTCTGTAAGGCTTAATTGAAGCGCTTTTTGAATGTCGGTTAAAGTATAAGGTTCAAGAGATAAACCCCGGAACATGCGGTAGCCTTCTTTTCTGATTATTTTTACTTCTGTTTCAATTATATTGTTGGGTATATGAAACCTTTGCAGGACTCTTGAAAATATTTCAATTGAAGTTTCAAATTCTTCCGGAATAACCTGGTTAGCACCGAGCTTGTGGAGTTCCTCAATTTCAGCCAGGTATCTGGTCCTTACTAAAATGTATATATCAGGGTTAAGTTTCCTGGCGGTCCAAACGCCTCTCCTTACAGCTGAAGGGTCTGAAATAGCAAATACGATTACACGCGAGCACCTTACGCCCAACTTTTCCAATAATTCTGTTCTTGTTGCATCGCCGTAAAAAATCGGTTCCCCTTCTTTTTTTGCCTTTGAAACAATGTTTGCGTTAAGCTCAAGGATGAAATATTTTATACCAGTTTCTTTCAGCACCCTGGCAAGGTTTTTGCCGTTTACGCCATAGCCGATTATTATTACGTGGTCTGAAAGGTTGCACTTGAGTTTTTCAGTGTCGTATTCAGGCCCTGAAGGGTTTGTTTCTTTCAAAGGTTTGAATCGGGTTAATACTGACGGCGCCCACCGGATAAGAAACGGTGTAAAAAGCATAGTGAGCAGAGCTATCGACAAAAGATATTGGTAATTAACGGGAGAAATTATATTATAGTTTTGCCCGAATTTTAAAAGCAGAAATGAAAACTCCCCGACTTGCGCCAGGCCGATTCCGGTTATAAGGGCTATCCGCGCCGGATATTTCAAAAGAAAAACGGTTGCAGAACCGAAAACAAACTTAATAGTAATAACCGCAATAGTTATAAGCAGTATCGGCACAAGCATCTGCTGCATGAAATGAATTTTTACAAGCATTCCGATAGAGATGAAAAATACGCTGATAAAAACATCTTTCAGGGGCAGTATTTCCGACACAATCTGGTGGCTGTAATCTGATTTGGAAAGTATCAAACCCGCAATAAATCCGCCGATAGCAAGAGACAAACCCACTTTGTTTGTCAGCCAGGCTGTTCCCAGGCAAAGAAGAATTACAAAGACCGTAAAAATTTCCCTGTCTTTGAATTTTACGACTTGCGCCAATCCGATTGGAATTAGAAAGTAGGTTGCTCCAATGATTGCGGATACGGCTAAACCGGAAATCAAAAGAGTTTGCAATATCTTGCCTATTGAAAATATTTCCTGGCTTCCGAGCGTGGGTATAAGCAGAAGCATCGGCACAACGCAGAAATCCTGGAACAGGAGGATTCCTGTGGCAATATTTGCATGAGGTGTGTGCATTTCGCCTTTGTCCAGGTACGTTTTTAGAACTATAGCCGTGCTGCTAAGCGAGATGAAAAAACCAAAAAATATGCTTTCGCGTATAGTAAAACCAAATGTTTTTGCCAGCACGATGACGGCAAAATTTGTCAGAAGTACCTGTAGTCCGCCGCCAATTATAAGGAAGCGTTTTATCCTTGCAAAGCGTTCCAGGGATATTTCCAGACCGATAGTGAAAAGCAGGAAAACAACGCCGATTTCTGAAAGAACATTTACCGAATCCTTTTCACGGATAAGCGCTAAACTGTCCGGCCCTATGATCACTCCGGTGATCAAAAAACCCACTATAGCCGGGATTTTAAGTTTTCGGCACAGGATACTGATCGGTATTGAAGCCGCAAGTAAGATTATCAGGTCTCTTAAAAGAGGAATATTTTCCATGTTTTACAATTCTTTGATTTTAGCTCCGGGTTTTATGTTTCTTTTTTTAAACCAGCCCTGGTTTACCTCAAGGGCATATACAACTTTATGTTTTGAACGGATTACGCTTTCATCTAGAGGTTTCATATCAACTATTTCGGTTATAACACCTTTAGAGTTTATAAATGCTATTGAAAGCGGTAGGAGTGTGTTGTGCATCCAAAAGTTCAAATGCTGCGCAATAGGAAATACAAACAGCATCCCTGAATTTTCTTCCAGTGTTTTTCTGTTCATTAAACCGATTGATTTTTTCTTGAAAGTATTGGCGATTTCTGTTTTGACGGTATAAGTATCGATGGTCAGGTTAATTTCAGGCCGGTTTTTGAGTATTTTCGCGCTCTGAGCGTTTAAAATACCTGTAAAACTCAATAGGAATGTTAAAATAAAAAACACGCAGTCATACGTTAGAAATATTATTTTTTTCATGGCGCTATATTTTATTAAATATAGAGGGTTTTCGCAAATAAAAAAACTCGGTCAAAATGGAACCGAGTTTTTTTATTTGTATTTGTTTTGGTATTTTTTTACTTTTAGTAATCCCCCATACCTCCGCCCATTCCACCCATACCGCCGGGAGGCATGCCCATTTTTTCTTTTTTCTCAGGAATGTCAGAAATAATTACCTGTGTTGTGAGCAGGTAACCGGCAATAGAAGTCGCATTTTCTAATGCTGTTCTTGTAACTTTCGCCGGATCAACTACACCATCTTTAACCAGGTCTGTGTATTCTCCGGTTTCAGCATTGTAGCCGAAGTTAACATCTTTTTGATTTCTGATTTTTTCAATAACTATGGAACCTTCAACGCCTGCATTGGAAACTATTTCTCTGATAGGTTCTTCAAGCGCTCTTTTTACGATGTTGATGCCGGTTTGTTCATCTGCATCGTCACCTTTAACTTTGGTAAGGGCTTCAGCACATCTTAATAAAGCCACTCCGCCGCCTGGAACTATGCCTTCTTCAATACCGGCGCGGGTTGCGTGCATGGCATCATCTACTTTAAACTTTTTAGTTTTCATTGCAGTTTCGGTTGCGCCACCTACGTTGATTACAGCCACTCCGCCGACAAGTTTTGCAAGCCTTTCCTGTAATTTTTCTTTATCATAATCGGATTTTGTTTCTTCGATCTGCTTTCTTATCTGGGCTATGCGTTTCTCAATGTCTTTTTTGTCGCCCTGGCCGCCGATAATCGTTGTATTTTCTTTGTCTACGACAATTCTTTTTGCTTTTCCAAGCATATCGATTGTCGTTTTATCAAATTTCATGCCTCTTTCTTCCGAAATAACCTGGCCTCCGGTAAGAATTGAAATGTCTTCAAGCATCTCTTTCCTTCTGTCGCCGAAACCCGGCGCTTTAACAGCGCAGCATTTCAACGTTCCGCGGAGTTTGTTTACCACCAGGGTAGCAAGCGCTTCGCCTTCAAGGTCTTCGGAAATTATAAGGAAATTTTTTCCGGTCTGTGCAATCTGCTCTAAAACCGGCAAAAGTTCGTTCATTGCGGAAAGCTTCTTGTCTGTGATGATTATCATGGGGTCGTCAAGGACAGCTTCCATTCTTTCTGCGTCAGAAATGAAATAGGGAGAGCTGTAACCGCGGTCAAACTGCATGCCTTCGACTACTTCAAGAGTAGTATCCGCTGATTTTCCTTCTTCAATCGTAATAACGCCGTCTTTGCCGACTTTTTCCATTGCGTCTGCGATTAACTGGCCTATTTCTTTATCGCTGGCTGAAATTGTGGCGATTTGTACAGTTTCTTCTTTAGTTTTTACCTGTTTTGATATTTTTTTTATTTCTTCGATTACTACTTTAACTGCTTTATCCATTCCCCTTTTTATGTGTATAGGGTTTGCGCCTGCAACTATGTTTTTAAAACCCTGGTTGATAAAGGCCTGGGCTAAAACGCATGCAGTTGTGGTTCCGTCTCCGGCCACATCGTTTGTTTTGGATGCAATTTCCCTTACCAGCTGCGCGCCGATATTTTCATTCGGGTCTTCAAGTTCGATTTCTTTCGCAATTGTAACGCCGTCATTTGTAATAGTAGGAGAACCAAACTTTTTTTCAAGCACTACATATCTGCCTCTGGGCCCAAGAGTTACTTTTACCACGTCGGCTAATTTGTTAACGCCGGCTCTTATAGCTTTTACCGCATCATCACCATATACTAATTGTTTTGCCATTTAAATTCACCTCCGGATGAATTAATAAATTAACCTTCTACTATGCCCAGAATGTCATCCTGATGCATGATTAAGAGTTCTTTGTCATTTATTTTTACTTCAGTTCCTGAATATTTCCCGTAGAGGATTTTATCGCCCACTTTTACATCCATAGCAATTTTTTTACCGGACTCATCAATCTTTCCTGCTCCGATCGCGATTACTTTGCCTTCCTGCGGTTTTTCTTTTGCTGTTTCCGGGATAATGATCCCGCCTTTCTTTACTTCTTTCTGCTCTACCGGTTCTACTAATACTCTGTCACCTAACGGTTTGAAATTCATACTAACACCTCCTTGAAATATTTGCTTTTTTGAAAACCTTTCAAAATTAGCAGTCTTACCTTGCGATTGCTAATTATAACATAGTTTATTTTTTTTGTCAATACTTGAAAAACAAACTCCCCTTTTGGGAGAGTTCTATATTATTTTTCCTGCTTCCAGCTGGATGGTTCTGTCGGAAATCTTGGAGAGGTTTTGGTTGTGGGTAACCAGAACAAGCGTAATATTTTTTTCTTTTACAAATTTTTGCAGCATATCCATGACAAAAGAGCCGGAGTTATGGTCCAGGCTTCCGGTAGGTTCGTCTGCCAGCAAAAGTTTAGGGTTGTTTATCAGCGCTCTCGCAAGAGCAACCCTCTGTTGTTCCCCTCCGGAAAGCTGTACGGGGAAATGATTAGCCCTGTTCTCCAGGCCTACTTCTTTCAGAATTGCCAGAGCTTTTTTATGTATCTCCGCTTTTTTAGCATGAGTGTTCATTAAAGCGGGTATTGCTACATTTTCAAGCGTATCGAATTCTGGAAGAAGGTGATGGAACTGAAAAATGAAACCAATGAATTTATTCCTGATAGTTGCGTGTTCAGGTTCGCTTAGTTCCAGGATATTCCTTCCTTCTATATGTATTTCGCCTTGCGTGGGCTTGTCCATCAATCCGATAAGGTGCAGCAGAGTTGATTTACCGGCGCCTGAAGGGCCCATAATTGTCAATATTTCACCCTGACTGATATCAAGGTTGATATTGTCAAGGGCTTTTACTTCTTCGCTTTTTACCTTAAAGACTTTTGAGAGCTTCTTAATTTCAATTAAATTCATTTTAGTCTTAGTCCAATTATTTAATTATCCAGTTGTCTGCTCACCCATACCTTATTGCTTCTAACGGGTCAGTATTTGACGCTTTCTTTGCGGGGTATATAGTGGAAAAAAACACAATTAATGCCGCTGATAAAACAATTATCACAATATCGCTGAAAAATAATTGCAAAGGCACGCTGTCGAGGTAATAAACATCCGGAGGAAGCTTGATAAGTTTGTATTTGTTTACTAAAAATGAAATTGTACAGCCAATCAGGGTGCCGAGAGTAATACCGAGGCCCCCCATAAATAAACCTTCAAACATAAATATGCGGTAAATATTTTTTTTAGTAGCTCCTAAGGCGGATAGCACGCCGATGTCCCTGATTTTTTCAATGGCAAAAAGAAGCAGATTTGAAATTATATTAAAAGAGGCAACAAGAACAATCAAAGTGAGTATTATAAACATCATTATTTTCTCTAATTTCAGCGCTGAAAAAAGGTTTTTATTCATGGTTTGCCAAGTCTGAAGCCAGAACTTGTCTCCTAGAACATTTTGGATTTCTTTTGTGGCTGTTGGAGTGTTATTTATATTCCTGATTTTTACGCCAATGGCGGTAATATTGTTTTTCATTGCAAATGCATCCTGCGCAGAAGCTATTGAAACATAAGCCAGGTTTGCGTCATATTCGTACATGCCCGAGTCAAAAATCCCTGTTACGGTCAGTACCTTCATTCTTGGAATTGAGCCGAACGAGACGTTCAATTCCTGCGGTGAAATAAGAACAATCCTGTCTCCCAGGTTTGCTTTCAGGTTTTTTGCAAGGACTTTGCCTAAAACAATTCCCTGGTCATCCAGATTTTTCCAGTCGCCCAGGGAAATGTATTTTTGGATATCACTGACTTCCTTTTCTTTGTTGTAAACTATGCCCTTGATTATTGCGCCGCTGGTGGAGCTTTCTTTGCGCAAAATAATTTGCCCGTAGACAAAAGGCGATGTTGCGCAAACATCTTTAATTTTTTCTATTCTTGAAGAAACTGTTGTGTAATTGTTAAGGGTAAGCCCGGCGGTTTCTTTTGAGCCGGCTATTATGTGGGTTTGTACGCTTAATATTCTTTTTTGTATTTCGTTATGGAAACCGCTCATTACTGCCAGAGTGATTATAAGAGCGGCTACGCCGAGTGTAATACCTGCTACAGCAATAGTGGTGGTAACAAAAGCGAATAGGCCTTTGCGCCTTCTTATGAGATAGCGTGAGGCGATGAAGAATTCAAAGGACAGCGGATTTTGCACTGCGTTTAAAACTTCAAACCGAGCGCGGCAGAATAGCCTGTGCCATCAGCAACCATAGTGTATCCGCCATAAATGTAGAGTAACGGGAAGGGTGAGAAGTTAATTCCGCCTTCAAGTCTCAGTCCGCTTGATTTGCCGCTGGAACCTTCCAGAATAGCGGCTTTAGCGCCGGGTGTAACGCTTGTGGACTCAGAAGTAATGCCAATGTAAGGCTGAATTACCGGAATATTTAAAGAAGCTGTTACGCCAACACCTGTTGTTGTACCTTTTAAATAATCATGAGTCATTGTGTTATAATTTGCTACCAGTGAAACATTTACAACTACCAGGGACACTAAACTGTAGCGGGCTCCAAAACCCGTAGCTGTAAGGCCTTCTCCGGAAAAACCACGCGCTAGAAGGTCGATTTTCCCAGGTAATCCTTTTTCAAGTTGAACGAAAGCAAGCCCGAGTTGACTAAGGTTCTGGTCAGTAAGTAATTTATCGTCCTTGTTCACAGTCTGCATTGGCGTTCTTACACCAATATCAAATCCGAGTACGCCTAAAGTTTTTGCCTGGTGGTGCATACCGCCGCCAAGGATTGCGCCCATATCTTTTGCCAAAGCATCAAATGCTATTTGTTTTTGAGTTTCTGCCAAAGTCACAAAGTTAAGAATACCGTCATAGTTTACGGCAAAACTTGTTGAAACAAATGCGGCAAGAACTAATGCGGCTGTTAATAATTTTTTCATCTTAATTTCCCCTCCTGCGGTTTTTTTCCCAGATGTATTTAAGGCCTAGTAAAGTTAGTTCCGGGACTATCTTAAATTTCAATTCTTTTGCGAGAATACCTGCCTGCCCCCCAGTGAGTATTATTCTATCACATTTAAGCTTTTTTTTCAACATTTCTGAAATGTGCTGTACTAAACCTGTGTAACCGTAATAGATTCCGGATTTAATGCTTTCTTGAGTTGTTTCACCGATGAGATTTTTTGGTTTCCCTTCAAGGTTTTCTATAAGCGGAAGTTTGGCAGTAAAAACATTCAGCGCTTTTGCCGACAGGCCTATTCCCGGAATTATCAAACCGCCCAGATAGTCGCCTTTTTTGTTTATACAATCAAAGGTTATAGCTGTACCGAAGTCAATTATAATCAACGGGCCGCCAAAAAGCTTATAACCTGCCACAGCGTTAACGAGCCTGTCAGCTCCGACCTGGTCAGGTTTTTTGTAAAGTATATTTATACCGCAGTTACGCGAATTAGCGAATAGAGGGTTCTTTTTAAAAAGTTTGTTCGAGATTCGAACAAACTTCTTATCAAGTTTTGGTACAACACTGGAAATAACGATACCGGAAATATTATCAAAATTCATGGCGCCTAAATTTTTTTTGATGTCCTTTAGGTAGGCATCCTTATTTAAAGCTGTATCTGAAGGCATGCGCCATAACTTAACGAGCTTGTTCTTTTTGAATACTCCGGAAGTTATCGAGGTGTTTCCAATATCGAAAGCAAGGACGCTCATTTTACACAGCAACTTCGTCCCTTTGAAGCGGCGCTATTTCGGAAAGGTAAATATCAATTATTTTTTGGTCAAATTTGTCTTTGCTGTTTTCAAGCATTTGTTTTATTTTTTCGTAAGGATGGCCTTCGGTTCTCATGTCTTCAACAAATTCAGCTACGGCCAGAATTTTTGCTCCGACAGGAATCTCGTTTCCTTTTAAGCCTTTCGGGTAACCTGAACCGTCAATTAATTCATGATGGGCAAAAATTATGGGCGCGGCGCCTTTAAGGATATTTATCTTGCGAATCATTTTATAGCCCATTGTAGGGTGAATATCGAGAAAAGTCGATTTAGGCGCTGAAAGTATGCCGATGTCATGCAACAAAGCCGCATAATAAACATCTTTATAATCTTGTCCCTCAAGGCCCAAAAAGCGGGCTAACGAAGTGGCTATTTGAGCTACTTTTGCCGTGTGTCCCGTGAGACTGGGGTTACGGCTTTCTATACCCTGGATGATAATTTCGATTATATAAACAAAAAAGTTTTTCTGGTCTTCGGCAAGTCTGGCATTCACAATGCTTACGCTTGCAAAACTTGCCAGGCTTTGGAGGATTGTTTTATCATCATCGGTGAACCCCTGCCCGTTTGATTTATTGAGCACTTCAGCGACACCTACAACTTCGCTGCCGAGCATTATGGGTACCGCAAGAATTGATTTTGTTATGAATCCCGAGGACTTATCAAAAGAACCGGCAAAACGGCTGTCTTTGCTGACGTCATTGACAACTAAAGGTTCTTTGGCCTGGGCTACTGAGCCGGCTATGCCCTGGCCTATTTTAACGCGCATTTTTTTAAGAATACTGCTTTTTTCGCCGGTGGTAACTTTAAAGAATAGGTGTTCTTTATCTTCGTCGACCAGCATTATTGAGCTGGCTTCTGATTCGGTAAGCTGTTCGGCGGCTTCCCCGATGCGCTTAAGAAGGGTGTCAATATCCAATGTAGAAGATAAACTTTTTGCAATCCCAAATAGTTCCTGCAACGCTTCCTGCTGTGACTTTTTCATGATTGATAATTATACTTTTTTATAGATTTATTGTCAAATCTACCTGGTTTAAGCGATTTTCAGGTTTAATCCTAAGTAATGAAGTATTTGCATAACGGTAGAAAATTAGCTTTGTCTATTAGTTCCCTGTCATTTTCCATTTAAATGTTAATATTAAACTTTTTCAGGGATTTTTTAAATTGGTTGGTAGATTTGAATTGTATAGCATTTATACCGAGTTTTTTTGCTTTTAAAACATTCCGCTCAATATCATCGGTATAAACGCACTCTCCGGGTTTAACTTTTTCGCCTTTTAAAACAGCATTGAATATCCTGGTCTCAGGTTTCATCGCATGGAGCTTATAAGAAAGGTAATAACTGTCAAAAATGTTCATTATCGGATAGCGTTTTTGCAGGTATTCAAAGTGGGTTTTGCCCACGTTGGAAAGGATACAAAGCTTGTATTTGCCCTTGAGTTTTTTAACCAGCTTATCTATTGAGGCATTCGGCGTGAAAATATCGGAGAATATTTCCTTGAATTGCGGAAAAGATATTTTGATGCTTAATTTGCTGCAGACTGTTTGATAGAATGTTTGCTCTGATATTCTGCCTGTCTCAAATGAATTAATGAAACTTGCATCAAACATAGAATCATAAATTTCTTTTGCGGGAATTCCGGAGAATTTTTCAAATTTTTTTACGATAGTCTGATTGTCAAAAAAAATCAGGACATTTCCGATATCAAATATAAAAGTAGTAATTTTATTTTTCACTTTGGGTAACCAACCGGAATCACATATATCGGTTTCTGATCGGAGGGAAGGTTTAAAAGAAGTTTAATTTCGCTGTCGTTTAAAGTGCC